>JAURMY010000210.1 GCA_030830465.1 Alphaproteobacteria bacterium | reverse complement strand
GGAAAAGGTCAACTGCTCGTTGATTGTGCCGACGATGATCCTTGCGCTTCTGAACCATCCCGACGCCAAGAACCGCGATCTTTCCTCGTTCAACTCAATCCTGTCGGGTGCCGCGGCGGTGCCCGAGGCGCTGGTCAAGCGCACGAAAAAGGAATTCGGCGTCGAATTTGCCATCATGTACGGCCAGACCGAAAGCAACGGGCCGTTTCTGGAAACCTTCACCCATGACAGCGATGAATTGCAGTCGCAGACCATCGGCCGGCCGATCCCGCATGTCGAGGTCAAGGTGGTGAATATCGACACGCTGGAAACCGCCCCGATCAACACGATCGGCGAATGGTGGGTGCGCGGATTCAACACGATGAAGGAATATTACGGCCAACCCGAGGCTACGGCGGCGGCCTTGACGCCCGATGGCTGGTTGCGGACCGGCGATCTGGGGATGATGGATGAAGACGGCTATTTCCGCATCACGGGCCGTTTGAAGGAAATGATCATCCGGGGCGGGATGAACCTCTATCCGTCGGAAATGGAAAACGTATTGTTTGAACATGACGACATCGCGCAAGTGGCGGTGATCGGCCTGCCGGATGAACAGTGGGGCGAGATTGTCGCCGCGATCCTGCTGCCCAAGGATCCCGAGAACCCGCCGTCGGTGGATGCGCTGTTTGCCTATTGCCGCGCCAACCTGTCGCCGCAGAAGACCCCGGAAAAGTGGTTCTTTGTAAAACAATATCCGCTGACAGCGACGGGCAAGATTCAAAAGAACGTTCTTTTGGACATGGTGAACGACGGCAAGCTTACGCCGGTTAACTGGACCCGTCCGGCCCGTGACAGCAAGATTGCCTGACATGGCGGTTTCTGCCCGCCCGGTTGCGCTGGTGACCGGGGCAGGGGGCGGGCTGGGCGGCGCGATTGCGCGGGCGCTGGCGGCCAGAGGGTTTGATCTGGTTCTGAATGATCTCGTTGTCAGCGATGGGTTGACGGCGCTGATAGAGGCGGTCGCCGCCCATGGGGCCCGCGCGGTGCCGGTCTTGGCAGACATCGCTGATGACACCAGCCGCGCCGGGTTTGTCGACGCGGCTTTCGCGACCTTTGGGCGGCTCGATTGTCTTGTCAACAATGCCGGCGTGTCGGTTCTCAGCCGGGGCGATATTCTGGACGTTTCGCCGGAAAGTTTTGATCGCTGCATCAGCGTCAATCTGCGGGCACAGTTCTTTCTGACCCAGGCCGTGGCGCGGCGCATGTTGGCCGAGCCCGAACGCGGCAAGCGACGCTCGGTCATCACCGTCACCACCGTGGCGGTCGATCATCATGTCGGCAAGGTGCTGGCGGAATATTGTATCGCCAAGGCGGGGCTGGCGCATGCGCATCAGCATTTCGCCGTGCGACTGGCCCCCGAGGGCATTGATTGCTATGAAATCCGCCCCGGTATGATGAAGACCGATATGACTGCGACGACGCGCGAAAAATATGACGCCCTGATCGCCTCGGGATTTGTGCCCGCCGGGCGCTGGGGCGACATCGCCGAGATCGGCCAGGCCGCTGCCGCAATGGCCGATGGTGCGCTCAGCTATGCGGTGGGGCAGACGGTGCATATCGACGGCGGCATGCGGTTCAAAGTGTTCTAGAACCTGACCGCTAAGTAATGCGAAATTACTAATTTCACGCAATCTCAAAAACTTCCCTTATTTTAAGGACAACTATTGGTGAGTGACGGTCATTAAAATGGCGGACTCAGAAGAAATTTGTGGAAAGCTTTCGTAAGATACAGTAGCATACTATTTGTCGGCTTTCTAAAGCCTGAAATTCGGCGCGACGTTCTGGGGAGGGCGATTTGAACCAATCAGATCGGAAACCCGGTGCTGAACACGATCAAGGCATCCGGCCGGACATGTATCCGGAACTTCAAAGGGAGAGTAATCATGATTAAGAAAAATGTAATCGCGGCCATGGCCAGCGCCAGCCTTGCGCTGACCGCCGGGCAGGCGGCTATTGCCGGGACGATCAAGATTGGCATGATCGCGCCGGTATCGGGTGGCTATGCCGTGGTCGGTTCGCCGATGGTGCAGGGTGCGCAAATGGTGGTCGATCAGGTCAACGCCTCCGGCGGGATCAACGGCGATATGCTTGAGCTGGTCGTTCGCGATTCTCAGGTCAAACCTGATGTCGCTGTCGCCGCCGCCCGCGAGCTGATTTCAAGCGAAGGTGTCGCGCTGATCATCGGGCCGGCAACGTCGGGGGCGTCTTTGGCGGTTGCTGAAGTCGCCAAGACCGAGAAAGTCGTCAACATTTCGCCTTCGGCCAAGACCGATGAAATCACGACGGATAATCCGCATCCCTATATCTTTCAGATCGCTTCGACCGGTGTCGCAGACGGCCCCCGATTTGGCAAAATTCTGCAAAACGAAATGGGCGCCAAAGAAGTCTGCTTTATCGCCTTTGACTATGCCTTCGGACATGTCTTTGTAGCGGAAACCAGCAAGAACCTGTCAGCAGATCAGAAAGTCGGCGACGTTTACTATGTTCCGCTTGGCACGACCGATTTTAACACCTCAATCAGCCAGTTGATGGGCAGCAAATGCGACACGGTTGCCACCATGCTGTTTGGCGGCGGTCTGATCGCATTTGTCAAACAGGCCGGACCGTTCGGCCTGTTCAGCGCCAAAAAGACGATCATGGGCGGTAACGCCGGCGACTATGCCATTGCGGCTGCGCTGAAGGGTGAATTGCCCGAAGGCATCTGGGCCCAGGCCAACGACCTGTGGTATTACAATGGCAGCCAGGCCCATACCGACTATATCGCGGCACTGGCCAAGGTTCAGGGCAAGGAACACACCGATATGTGGCCGATCAGCGGTTACTATGCGATGACCTTTGCGGTTGAAGCGCTCAAGAAGGCCGGTTCGACCGATTCTGATGCGATTTCCAAAGCACTGGAAGGCCTGACTATTGCAACGCCTCTGGGTGACCTGACGATGGGCGCACAATCCCACCGCGCGTCAGCCCCCGAGTTTTATGGGGCAACTGTTGCGGTTGAAGGGTCTGACATCAAACAACTTGCCAACCCGATGATTGTTCGCTGATCGGGCGGATGTGAAACAGAAAAGGCCCCGGTGAACCGCCGGGGCCTTTTTCTTTGTATCGGTGGCGGGGTCAGATATGCAGGTATTTCGCCTGAACCGCCTCGTTTGATTTCAGATCGGCAGCCGACCCTTGATAGACCACGGCGCCCTTTTCAAGGATGAAACAGCGATCCGCCAGCGACAGAACAAATTCAAGGTTTTGCTCGGCCAGAATGATCGACATACCGGCGGCTTTCAACTCGGCCACTTTCAGGCGGATGGTTTCCACCACGATGGGCGCAATGCCTTCGGATGGCTCGTCCAACAGCAACAGATCCGGGTTGCCCATAAGGCTGCGGGCGATCGTCAGCATCTGTTGCTGCCCGCCGCTTAACAAGCCGCCCTGCCGGTCGCGAAAGCGGGCAAGATCGGGAAAGAAATCGAATATCCGCGCCTCGTCCCATGGCGCTTGGCCATCCCGGGCGGGCAGCCGCGCCACGTCAAGATTTTCCCAGACGGTCAGGCCGGAAAAAATCCGCCGGTCCTCGGGCACATAGCCAAGGCCGCTGAGGGCATTTCGAAACGAGGGCTGTCTGGCAATTTCGGCCCCCTTCCACAGGATACTGCCCCGGCGGGGCGGAGTCAGACCCATCAGACAGCGCAATGTGGTCGATTTGCCGACGCCATTGCGCCCGATAAGGGCGACCACCTCGCCCCGGTCTACAGTCAGCGAAAGGCCATGCAGGATCTGGCTTTTGCCATAATAGGTATCGAGGTTTTTTGCTTCCAGCAGAACCATGGTCAATGTCCCCCCAGATAGATGCGTTTGACCTCGGCATCATCCCTGACGGCATCCGGTGTCCCGCTGGCGATGATTTCGCCGTGATGCAGGACCGAGATGGTCGAGGCGATGCCGAAAACCACGCTCATATCATGTTCGGTGAACAACAGGCTCAGACCCTTTTGTTTGGCGATATCGCGGATCAGGGCAACGCTGGCGCGGGTTTCTGCGATCGACATGCCAGCGGTGGGTTCATCCAACAACAACAGCTTGGGGTCGGGGGCCAGCGCAATCGCCAGCTCTAACTGCTTTTGCTTGCCATAGGCCAGTTCACCGGCAATACGCTGGGCCTCGTCCTCAAGGTGAACCAGTTCCAGCAGGTCTGCGACCTGTTGCCGGAACAGGCCCTGTGCCTTTCGGAACGGGTTATAGTTCAGGCGGGCATGGGTGATCAGGGCGATCTGAACATTGTCAAACACGGTTTCACCGGGAAAGATGTTCACCCGTTGGAACGACCGCGCCATGCCGATATTCACGATGTCATGCGCCGCCATCCGGGCCAGGGGCTTGCCATCAAACATCACGCTGCCACTGGTGGGAACGATCAGACCGCTGATCAGGTTGAACAGCGTCGTCTTGCCCGCGCCGTTGGGTCCGATGACCGCATGGGTCGATCCGCGCTCGACCGCCAGCGTCACATCCTTGAGCGCGACAAACCCGCCGAATTTTTTCGTCGCATTGGTGACGGACAGAATGGTCATGTGCGTCCCCCCTTGACCCGTCCGGCAATCCAGCGCGCCGCCGCGACCAGGCCGTCAGGCACCACCAGCACAATCACCAACAGGATGGTGCCAAGGAAAAATTGCCAGTATTCGGTGTTCTGGCTGATGAAGGTTTCCAACAGGTGCAGGGTTGCCGCGCCGATGGCCGGGCCGACGAAGGCCAGTTTTCCGCCCAGCAATACCATGATCAGGACCTGACCTGACTGGGTCCAAAACGCCGATTGCGGGAACATGCCGTGGATATAAAGCGCCTGAATTGCCCCGGCCAGCCCGGCAAATGTGCCTGCAATGACAAAGGCGATCAGCCGCATGCGCCGGACATTGACCCCCAGAAAACTGGCACGGGTTTCGTTCTCGCGGATCATCACCATAGAGCGTCCCATGGTCGAGGCGCTGAGCGTCCACATCAGGGCCATGCACACCGCGACAAGAACCAGTGTGAAATAGAAAAACCGTGTCGGCGAGGCGATCATTTCGGGAACCACAACGCCGATAAAGCCGTCATCCCCGCCGGTCACCGGGCGCCATTTGATCGCGATTGCCCAGACCAGCATGGAAAAGGCCAGCGTCAGCATGGCGAAATACAGCGCGTTCAGGCGCACGCAGAAAGCCCCGATAAAGGCTGAAGCAAGGGCCGACAGCCCCAAAGCGGCGGCAAGGCTAACGACCAGCGGCAGGCCCAGACGCGTCTGGAAGTAAGCGCAGGTATAACCGCCGATGGCAAAGAACGCGGCATGGCCGAAAGAGACATTGCCCAGATGGCCGACCAGAATGTTCAGGCTGGTGGCAAACAGGGTCAGGATCATGATCTGAATGCCAAGATCGACGAACTGCCGCGAAAACAGCAGGGGCACAATCAAAAGCACGGCAAACAGGACGGCCAGAAAAATCATTTGCGGGCGACTGGTCATCAGTGGCGCTCCTCTGCGGATTGGCCGAACAGACCCCAGGGGCGGAACAACAGAATGCCGATCATGACGCCGTAAACCAGGACGATGGACCATTCCTGCAAAAAGACCGTGCCGAACACCGTCAGAAATCCAAGGATCAGCGCCCCGACAAAGCTGCCTTTCAGGCTGCCAAGCCCGCCGATGATGACGATCACAAAGCAATCAATGATGACAAGGGAATCCATGCCCAGATCAATGGCCGAGCGCGGCGCGGCCAAGGCCCCGCCCATTGCCGCCAGGATTGAGCCGCAGACGAACACCGCCGAATAGACCATTTTTACATTGATCCCAAGCGCGCCCAACATCTCGCGATCGGATTCCGCGGCGCGGAATATCCGGCCCCAGCGGGTTTTTTCCGTGGCATACCATAGCGCCAGCGCAATGATCGGGCCGATGCCGCACAACAGCAGCATATAGGCCGGGTAATAACTGAAGCCCAGATTGACCGCGCCCCGGAACATTGGCGGACTGGCAATGCTGAACTGGTCGGTGCCCCAGACCAGTTTGGTGACATCCTTGATAATCAGCACCAGCCCGAAAGTGAACAAAAGCTGCAACATATGGTCGCCGTCATAAAGCCGCGACAGCAACAGCCGCTCGATCACAAAGGCAATCAGCCCCATCGCCAGACCGCCGCCGATCACCCCGGCCCAGAATCCGAGATCGCTGGTGCCCAATTGCTGGATCAATGTGTAGGACACATAGGCCCCGATCATGTAAAACGCGCCGTGGGCGAAATTCACGATACGCAGCACGCCGAAGATCAGGGTCAGGCCGGCGGCGATGACAAACAGGTTCATGCCAAGCGCGACCGAGTTCACAAGCAGAATGAAAAACAGCGTCGAGCTCATTCCGCGGCCCTCCCCAATTTGCGCGTGGCATCAAAACTGTTCGCTAGCATACGGTACTCTAAATATATATCAAGCCTGACGGTGGGCTTTGCCAGAAAAACTTGGGGGTCACAGGCGGAAGGTGTTGCCGTCGGGCAGGGGGTCAATGCACCATTTCGGTGATGATCTGCACGATCTCGACATAGCTTTTGAACAGGAAATAACTGACCGCCAGCACGAACGGCGCCAGCAGCAGGGTCAGCCAGCCAAGGCTGGGCCACAGCAGCCAGATCGCCAGAAAAGTCACCGCAAAGGCCAGAACAGCGGCCCCGATCCGCCCCAGTTTCAGGATCAGACGCAGGGCGGGAAAGCGTTCCATCGCAGGCCTCAGATATGGCTTTGAATTGTTCCCAGCAGGGTTTTCAACCGGCCGGGTGCCGATTTGTCCTTGGCCGCAACCTCGGGGTCGCCTTGGCAGCCGGTGACGCAAGCCTTGTCAAACGCCATTTGCGCGTCAAGTGCGTCATCTTCGGCCGCGGAAATCTCGACCTTGTGGGTGGACCGGTACTCATCCAGCCCAATCAGAGCGGCCCCCAAAGCCCCTGCAATTTGCGGGGTCGGCGGCAGGGTCAGGGGCATCCCCAAAGCCTTTTCGATGTAATGCACCGCCGCCGGGTTCTTGGCGACGCCGCCGGTCATCACCACCGGGCCTTTCTTGCCGACCCGTCCGACCAGCCCAAGGGTGCGCGCCGCAATCGCCGCATGAACCGCGCCCAGCACATCGGGTTTGCCATGCCCCTCGGCCAGCAAGGATATCACCTCGGTCTCGGCAAAGGTCGCGCACATCGACGAGATTTTAAGCGCTTCCTTGGCCTCAAGTGCAATGCCGCCCATCTTGTCGAGATCAATCGCCATCGCCCGCGCCAGCACCTCAAGAAACTTACCGGTCCCTGCCGCGCAGCGGTCATTCATCGCAAACTGCGCCACAAGGCCATTGGCATCGACCGCGATCACCTTGCTGTCCTGCCCGCCGATATCAATCACCAGGCGCGCATCGGGCACCATCGAAACGGCTCCCCGTGCATGGCAGGTGA
Source organism: Alphaproteobacteria bacterium (assembly GCA_030830465.1). The sequence goes on along the minus strand of JAURMY010000210.1, from coordinate 240 downwards.
TCTCGGTGAAGTTCTTGTCCGCCTCATCCAGCATCCGGCGGCCATATCCGGTCGCCACGGTGAACCCCATGTCGGCCTGCGTCAGGCCCGCCGTCGCCAGCGCCTCTTTGATCGACGCCTTGACGCCGTCGCCCGAAACCGCGCCCATATGGCTGACTGACCAGGCGACGATCTGACCCTTCAGGTCCAGAATAACCGTTTTGGCCGTGGTCGAGCCAAAGTCGATTCCCATGACATAAT
>JAURMY010000209.1 GCA_030830465.1 Alphaproteobacteria bacterium | reverse complement strand
ATCGTCGACCGAAAGCGTGGTCTGGGTGATAAAGGCCAGCCGGTTGGTGTCGCGCGGGGCCAATGTGGCGACATCGGCGGCGGTTTCCACCAGCAAGACCTCGCCCTTCGGCAGTTGGCCCATGGTGCCGATGGTTTCGGGGTGGCCGTCATGGCCGATCATCACCATTTGCAGGCCGTTTTGATGGTGGCGTTCGGCCTCGATATGGACCTTGCTGACCAGCGGGCAGGTGGCATCGACATAAACCATCCGCCGCGCCTGCGCCGCTTGGGGCACGGATTTCGGCACGCCATGGGCGGAAAACACCACGGGCCGGTCATCGGGGCAGTCAGACAGGTCTTCGACAAAGACGGCCCCTTTGGCGCGCAAACCGTCGACAACGAACTTGTTGTGAACGATTTCATGGCGGACATAGACCGGCGCGCCCCATTTTTCGATCGCCATTTCCACGATCTTGATGGCCCGGTCCACGCCCGCACAGAACCCGCGCGGCGCGGCCAGATATAGGGTCAGGGGCGGTTTATCGGGCATGGGTGTCCACGGGGGCCGGAATTTCGGAACCTTCTAACCTCTGGACGGCGCGACAGGCAATGGCTTGTGGGAAAGGAAAACCCCGGCGGGTGAGTGATCCCGCCGGGGTTTCAGTGTCATGACCGAAGGTTTCAGTCTTCCGCCATCTCAACATCCTGGCCCGTCGGGGCGTCAGGACGGGGCGGGCGGCCGATCACATCGCGCAGCTCATCAAGCTCGATGAAATTGTCGGCCTGACGGCGCAACTCGTCCGCGATCATCGGCGGCTGGCTGCGGATGGTGGACACCACCGACACGCGAACCCCCTGCCGTTGCAGGCTTTCCACCAGCGGGCGGTAATCGCCGTCGCCCGAAAAGATCACGATGTGATCCACATGCGGCGCCAGTTCCATGGCATCGACGGTCAGTTCGATATCCATGTTGCCCTTGACCTTGCGGCGGCCCATCGAGTCGGTGAATTCCTTCGCCGGCTTGGTGACCATGTTAAAGCCGTTGTAATTCAGCCAGTCCACCAAGGGGCGGATCGGTGAATAATCGTCGTTTTCCAACAGGGCGGTATAGTAGAATGCGCGCAGCAACTTGCCCCGCCGCATAAATTCCGTCCGCAGAAGTTTGTAGTCGATGTCAAAGCCCAGTGCCTTGGCGGCCGCGTAGAGATTTGACCCGTCGATAAAGAGCGCAAGTCTCTCATCCCGGTAAAACATAATGGTCTTCCCTTATAAAATACTGTTCCATCAATGTTTCTGAGTGGTAATCGATATGAGACATCGATGAAACTATGCGCTTAAAGATAGGGTTTATTGCGGATGCTTCAAGTCGAAAATAGGCAAAATACCTGTCTAAAAGGTCTGGTCGCGGTAGGTTCAAACCTGACCTCTAGCGCAGGGGATGCGCGTGCCACAGTGGCGGTCGCGCTACAGTTGTTAGGGGCGCGCGGGCTGAAAATCACGGCGCAAAGCCGGCTGTTTCGCACGCCTGCTTTTCCGGCTGGATCGGGGCCGGATTTTGTCAACGCGGCGTTTTCGGTTGAAACCGATCTGTCCGCCCTAGCGCTCTTGAACCTGTTGCACAGTGTCGAGCACGACCTGGGCCGCACCCGCCAGACCCGGTGGGAGGCGCGGGTTCTGGACCTGGATTTGCTGGCCCTTGGCGATAGGATCCTGCCCGATGCCGAAAGCTTTGACCATTGGTTCCGGCTGAGCCTTGAAGACCAGATGGTGCAGGCGCCAGATCAGTTGATCCTGCCGCATCCGCGTTTGCAAGATCGCAGCTTTGTGCTGGTGCCGCTGATGGATATTGCACCGGATTGGCGACATCCCCGGCTGGGGTTGACGGTCGCGGAAATGCTGGCAAAGCTGCCCGCCGGGGATCTGACGTCGATTGTGCCGTTGGAATAGGGGACGCACATGATTGTGATCGCATATTGCACCGGTTCCGGGCACACCGCCCGTCTGGCCAGGGAAATTGCGGCGGGGATTGCCTCGGAACCGGTGGACCAGATCGACGTTGAAAAGATCACCGCACAGGGCTGGGCCCGTCTGGACAGCGCCGATGCGATCGTTTTCGGGGCGCCCACCTATATGGGCAGCGTCGCGGCGGCGTTCAAATCCTTCATGGACGAAAGCAGCGACCGTTGGTCGGACCAGAACTGGCGCGACAAACTGGCGGCAGGGTTCACCGTGGCGACCTATGCCAGCGGCGACAAGCTGGTCTCGCTGTCGCAATTGTCCGTCTTTGCGGCGCAGCACGCTATGGTCTGGGTCGGACAGGCGGAAATCGGGCCAAAAGGGTCTGACCTGTCGGCGGTCAACTGGCAGGGGTCGTGGCTGGGTTTGATGGCCACGTCGTCGCGCGATAAATCCGTTTTGATCGACGAGGGCGATCTGGCAACGGCGCGCCAGTTCGGCGCGCGGATCGAAAGCGCGGTCCGGCGCTGGCGCTAAAGCGGTTTACTTGGAGCAAATTACATCCCCTAATGCGTTGAAATATTTTATTTCAGACAGCGCTTGGTGGTTCAGGTTCAACGCCATACGCTCTAGGCCAGTGGTGCGGCGCCGGGCGCGATGCGCTGTTCGCGGTAGATGACGTAAAGTCCCGCACCGATGGTCACGGCAATTCCCACCGCCGCCATGCCGTTTGGCAGGTCGCTGAACAAGAGCCAGCCCAGAAACGTCGCCATGGGTATCTCAAGATACTGCATCGGGGCCAACGTGGCCGAAGGCGCAAAGCGCAGCGACCATGTCATCAGAAGATGGGCAAGGGTTCCGAACAAACCGATCATGACCAGCAACAGGGCCTGTTTGAGGTCGGGAAGAACCAGCGACAATGCAAATATATCGCCGTGAATCCAGCCGCCCAAAACCACCAACGCCATGACCGGCATCGCCATAAGCCCGCTGAGGGCTTGCAGGGGAACCGGGTCGATTTCCTTGGCGATCTGGCGCGT
>JAURMY010000208.1 GCA_030830465.1 Alphaproteobacteria bacterium | reverse complement strand
TGTGTTCGTATGCCCGCACCCATATCGGCCAGATCCTGATTGAGATCGACAAGATCAAATCCGGCACGTCCAGCATGGCGCCGGACGATCCGCGGGTTGAGTTGATGATGAAGTTGCCGGCGCCTGACATGATCATCAATGCTTATCCCTATTGCTCGTCCGGGCAGCAATGGGACGACATCACCTATCGCATTTTCGGCAAGAAGGTTCCGTTGATGACGATCTCGATCCCTCTGCTGTGGGGCGGGCGCAGCGATGCGGGGTATATGCAGGGCAGCGAATGGCATGAACGCTCGCGCTATGTCGCCGATCAGTTGATGGCGCTGACCCGGTTTCTTGAGGATAATACAGGCCGCAAGTTTGATTTCGACCGGCTGTCAGAAACCATGGGCTTTATCAAGAAGGCCGCTGAATTGCGGCTGGAAGGGATGGAACTGTGCAAAACCACCCCGGCACCGGCCAGTTTCTTTGACTGGATCGTGTCCATCGCCCCGATGAGCTTTCTGCCCGGCGATCAGAATATCGTCGATTACTTTCAGGGCGTGAAAGACGAAATCACCGAGCGACTGGCGCGTGGCGAGGGCGCGGTGAAGGACGAAAAATACCGCCTGTTCTTTGACGGGATGATGAACTGGAACAAGGTCGGCTGGCTGGCCGACAAATTCGCGGCGGTCAACGCGACCGTGGTCGCCGGGCGCTATACCCATATGTCGTTCTGGCAGGAACCACAGTTGATTGACCTGAAGGATCCGGTTCTGGGCATGGCGCAAAACTATCTGGTCTGCCCCAACAATCACGGGGCCCCGATCATGATCGGCGAGATCGAAAAGATCTGTGACGACTATGCGATCGACGGCGTGGTTTGCCACGCCTCGCGCACCTGTCGTGGCATGACCAACAGCCAGTTTCTGATCGCCGACAGCGCCAAGAAATACGGTCGTCAGGCAATGTTTTTCGAGGGCGATGTCGCGGATGAAAGCTTCTACAAGGACGAATTGCTGAATGTCCGTCTGGAAGCGATGATCGAGTCAATGGAAGCGCGCAGCCGGGCCGCCTGATATGTTGCGTCGTATATAAGAGTTATTGCTTATGATACGCTGGTGTACTATCATCAGCGTATCGTTTTTGAAAGGCCCGCCATGACCGACCCGCAACCGCCGAAACCCGTGCAGTTCAGGGACGCCCGCGTTCTGATCACCGGCGGCACCGCCGGCGTTGGGCTGGCAACTGCGATCAAGTTCGCCGAAAGCGGTGTGCCGATGATCGGCTTGAACGGTCGCAACCCCGAACGGGGTGAAGCGGCGCGGCAGGCGGTTTTGGCGGCGGCCCCCGGATGCAAGGTTGAATTTTTGGCCGGCGACGCCAACCGGATGGATCAGGCACAGGCGCTGGTCGCGGGCATGGACGCGGCCTTCGGCGGCACCGATATTCTGGTCAATTCCACCGTCAGCGGTTTTCCCTATCCGACCCTGTTTCACAAGCTCGACCCCAAGGATATCGAGGGCATGATCCTGACCCAGATCATGGCCCCGGTGATGATGAGCCGCCTTGTTCTGGACGGCATGCGCGACCGTGGCCAAGGCGTGATCGTCAATATCGCCTCGGACGCGGGTAAGGTCACGACGCCGGGCGAAAGCCTGATCGGCGGATTGATGGCGGCGATCATGGTGTTTTCCCGCACCCTTGCAATGGAAGCAAAACGCAACGGCGTCCGAGTCAACTGCGTGACCCCTTCAATCATCGAAGGCACGCTGACCCACGGCAAGGTCATGGCCAACGAATTTTCCGGCAAGCTGTTCGGCAAGGCAACGCAAATGGCGCAACTTGGCGTCGTCAACGCCGCCGACATGGCCGAACTGATCGTGTTCCTGTCCAGCCCCGCCGCCGCGAAACTGACCGGACAGGCGATCAGCCTGAACGGAGGAATCTCTGCCGCCTGAAGGAGGTCGCCATGCCCTATAATTCCGTTTTCGCGCCCGGCCTGTTTGACGGCAAGACCATGATCGTCACCGGCGGCGGCTCGGGCATCGGACGCTGCACCGCGCATGAACTGGCCTATCTTGGGGCCGATGTGGTCATCATCGGACGCAATCCCGACAAGCTGGCCACCGTAGTGACTGAAATTTCCGAGGATGGCGGAAAAGTCACCTCGCAAGTCTGCGATATCCGCGAAGAGACCAGCGTGATTGCCGCGATTGATGCCGTTCTGGCCCGTAATGGCCGCATCGACGGACTGATCAACAACGCGGGCGGGCAATACCGCACCGAGATGAAAACCATCTCGACCAGAGGGTTCGAGGCGGTGGTGCGGAACAACCTGACCGGCGGTTTCATCTTCATGCGCGAAGTCTATAACCGCTGGATGGAGGCGAATGGCGGTGCCATCGTCAATATCATCGCCGATATCTGGAACGGCTGGCCCGAATTCGCCCATTCCGGCGCGTCGCGCGGCGGCATGCTGACGCTTAGCGAAACAGCGGCCTGCGAATGGGCCCATTCCGGGGTGCGGGTGAACACGGTGGCACCGGGCGGCATCGCCTCGTCAGGATTTGACACCTATCCGCCGGAAATCACCGCACGCTTGCTCGATTACCCGAAACTGGTGCCCTTGCAACGCTATGGCACCGAAAGCGAGATTTCGGCGGCGATCACCTATCTGTTGTCGCCCGCCGCCGCCTATATCACCGGCACCTGCCTGAGGGTCGATGGGGGCGCGCCGAACAAGCGGCAGACCTGGACGCAGACCTATGCGCCCAGCAACATACCGGAATATAACGGATTTCACCGGGCGGTAACGCCGGAAATCCTGAAAAACAAGAAACCATAAGCGACAGGGCGCGGCCCGATGCCGGGTCGCGCCGACATCTGGGAGGATACTATGACCGCGGCGCAAAAATTCACCGAAAGCTATTTTCCGAAGCAGGAAACCGGCAGTCTGATCGACATGACGCTTGGCGATCTGATGCGCAAGAATGCGGCTGAAGTGCCCGACCGGATTGCCTTGGTTGAAGGCGTCAAAGACCCGGCCAAACGCCGCCGCTGGACCTATAAACAACTGGTGGAACAAGCCGAGGCTTGCGGGCGCGGCCTGCTCAATCATTTCAAACCCGGCGACCGGGTTGGTCTTTTGGCCCCGGAAACCCCGGAATGGGCGATCTTTCAACATGCGATGAGCTTTGCCGGACTGATCATCGTGCCGATAAACCCCGCCTATACCGCGCGGGAAGTCGAATTTGTGATGGGCAATGCCGGGGCCGCCGGGATTGTTTATGCCAATGAAAGCCGCGGCAAGGACCTGGCGGCGATTGTGCGCGAGGTTCAGGGCAGGCTTGACCATCTGAAAGTGGCACTGAACGTGGCCGATCTGGATGCGCTGATGGCCTCTGGCGATCCGGCGACCAAATTTGCGCCGCAGGACCCCAGCGAGGTCATGCAAATCCAGTATACGTCAGGCACGACCGGGTTTCCGAAAGGTGCCTGTCTGCACCATCGCGGTGTTATCAACGCGGCACATTTCATCATTGAACGCGCCGCCTTTCCGATGGGCGGTGTCTGGCTGAACTCGATGCCGATGTTTCATATCGGTGGCGCGGTGGTGTCGGAAATCGGGGTGTTCAGCCGTCAGGGCACATTCGTTTTGATGCAATCCTTTGACCCCGGTCTTTTCCTGGAACTGATCGAGGCGGAAAAGGTCAACTGCTCGTTGATT
>JAURMY010000207.1 GCA_030830465.1 Alphaproteobacteria bacterium | reverse complement strand
AGCCATGTCGACAGGATCGGGATATAGGTGACCATGATCAGGAAGATGAACAGAATGCCCAGCCACGGCAAAGCGGCGCGTACCACGCGCATGATCGGCATACCGGCCACGCCGGAGGTCACGAACAGGTTCAGCCCGACCGGTGGCGTGATCATCCCGATTTCCATATTGACCACCATGATGATGCCCAGATGGATCGGGTCGATGCCCAGTTGAATGGCAATGGGAAACACCAAGGGTGCCACGATCAGGATCAGGCCCGAGGGCTCCATGAACTGGCCGCCAATCAGCAGGATGATATTGACCATGACCAGAAACATCACCGGCCCCAGGCCTGCCGACAGCATTGAACTGGCAATGGCCTGTGGGATCTGTTCATCGGTCAGAACATGTTTCAGGATCAGCGCATTGGCGATGATGAACATCAGGGTCACGGTCAACTTGCCCGAATCCAGCAGCGTTTTCAGGGTATCCCTGTGCCAAAAGGCAGTAATCAGGGCGTAGGGCTTTTGATAAAGGGGGGTGGGTGCGGCCCCCGCCTCGCCCGCCAGCGGACCCATGTCGCGGTACACAAAGGTGGCGACGATAAAGGCATAGACCGCCGCCACGGCCGCCGCCTCGGTCGGGGTGAAAATCGCCGAGACCAGACCGGGAATGCCATAGATCCCGACCATGATGATGACCATCAGAAACAGGCCCCAGCCTGCGTCGCGAGCGGAATTCCAAACCTCGCCCCAGCCCAGCCAGTCGCCCTTGGGCAGATTCTTGAACCGCGCGTAAAGATAGATCGCCAGCATCAGCATCGTGCCTGCCAACAGGCCCGGAATGACCCCGGCCAGAAACATCCGGCCCACGGATACGTCCGTTGCCGCCGCATAGACCACCATCACGATCGAAGGCGGGATCAGAATGCCAAGCGTACCGGCGTTACAGATCACCCCGGCGGCGAAATCCTTGGTATATCCCGCCTGTCGCATCGCCGCGATAACGATGGTTCCGATGGCCACAACGGTGGCCGGCGATGACCCCGACAGGGCCGCGAACATCATACAGGCGAACACCCCGGCAATCGCCAGACCGCCGGGAAAATGCCCGACCACGGCAATGGAAAAGCGGATGATCCGCTTGGCAACACCACCCGTGGACATAAAGCCCGAGGCCAGAATGAAAAACGGGATCGCCAGCAGGGTCGCATGCCCGGCCATGGCCTGAAACAGGGTCTGTGCAATCGACGCCAGCGAGGATTCGCTGAAGATCAGCAAGAACAGGATCGAGGAAAACCCCAGCGACACCGCAATCGGCACGCCGACCATCAACAGGGCGACGATCATCACAAAAAGCAGAAGCACTTCCATATTACGACTCCTGCGCTTTCAGGGTTTTACCAGCCTCGGCCACGGCGTCTTCGGCCTCATGGCTGACGATCAGCCGGTCTTCGTGATCGCGATAGATCCGTCCGGCCATTTGCACAAAGCGAAACAGCAACAATGCCATGGACAAAGGCATCACGAAATAAGGGATGACGCGCGGCAGTTTTTCATAGCGTTCGCCGTCGTTCAATACCCCGCTGAGCCATTGCAGCCAATCCGGCATGATGATGTCATTGACCTGATAATAACCCTGGCCACGCGTATTGGCGAAACCGGTGGGAAACCAGCGGCCCGAGGTCTGGTCCAGATTGGCAAACGGCGCCCAGTAATCCCAGCCGCCTTTGACCAGAAGAACCGCATAGGCAATGCAGATCAGCACCGAAAACAGCGCCATGATCTTGCGCAGGCGGGTTCCGGCCAGATCCACCAGAACATCCACCCCCAGATGGGCGCGGGTCTTGACCGCGTAACTGGCCCCCAGAAGCACGAGCCAGGCAAACAGAAATGAGGTGACTTCAAGCGACCATAACAGATTGGTCGGCAGACCAAGGGCGTTCACAAAACCCGCATTGGCCGGATTGGCAAAGACGTAACGCACAACCACATTGGCGAACTGGATCAGGGTCATCGCGCCAAGGATCACTGCAATCAGCAGCTCCTCGACATAATGGGTCGCGCGCCCAAGCGCCGTTTGTTGATAAAATGTCATGCCGCCCCCCCGGACAGATGAAAACGGCCCCGGAGGATCCGGGGCCGCGTTCGGTTTCTTAGTGCTTGGCGTTGATCGCCTGTGCGGCGTCAATATTGTCCTGACCGACATCGCCCACGAACTGGGACCAGACCGGCTTCATCGCGTCGACCCAGGCCTGACGCTGTTCGGCGTTCAGTTCGCGGATCACGGCGCCAGTGTCCAGAATGGACTGACGGGCAGCGGCGTCCACATTGCCGACTTCGGCGTTCCGCGATTCGGTGACTTCCGACAGAATGGTCAGGAACTGGTCGCGCACGGCGGGGTCAATGGATTCCAGCCAGTCAACCGAAGCCACAACCATATAGTCGATGATGCCGTGGTTGGTTTCGGTGGTGCCGTCCTGAACCTCAAAGAACTTCTGGCCGTAGATGTTGGACCAGGTGTTTTCCTGACCATCGACAACGCCCTGTTGCAGCGCACCGTATACTTCCGAGAACGCCATGGCCTGCGGCGAGGCGCCAAGGGCTTCGAACTGGGCCTTGATCACGTCCGACGGCTGCACGCGGAATTTCAGGCCGGCCGCATCCGAAGGCAGGATCAGCGGCTTGTTGGCCGACATCTGCTTCATGCCGTTGTGCCAGAAGGCCAGCCCTTGCAGGCCGCGCTTGACCATCGAGCCTTTCATCGCCTGACCGGTTTCGGAGTTCTGGAACTCATCCACGGCGGCGACGTTCTTGAACATGAAGGGCAGATCGAAAATGCGGAACACTTTGGTGAAGGTTTCGAATTTCGACAGGGACGGCGCGGCCAATTGCACGTCGCCCTGCAGCATCGCTTCCAGAACCTGATCGTCGTTATAAAGGGTCGAGTTCGGATAGACCTCCATACAGGCCTTGCCGTTCATCTCGGTGTTGACGCGCTCGGCCAGAATGCTTGCCGCGATGCCTTTGGGGTGCTTGTCGGTGTTGGTGACATGGGCAAACTTGATAACGATTTCGCCGTCATCGCATTGCGCAAAGGCCGTGTTGGCCGAGAATACCAGCGCGGCAGCGATGGCGGTTGTTGTCAGAAATTTCATGTTTTCCTCCCAGGAAAGGTGACTTGACGGGCTTGAGAAAGCGCCTGCGGGGTTTTTTGTCGGAATTCTGGCGCGGTTCAAGCGTTTGGATGATTTCCGGCATATTTCAATTAAATCCATTTGTTATAAACATCTTAGCGGGCTGTTCGGCGAAATCGCCCGGAACGGCAAAGGCGTTGTGTGCGGATATCCGCACAGATTGCGCGCGCCTGTGCGGATTTTCGCACGCTAAAGCGAACCGCGTTAGACTTGAATCACCAAATGCGGCCTGAAACCAAGAATTTCGGTGCGTT
>JAURMY010000206.1 GCA_030830465.1 Alphaproteobacteria bacterium | reverse complement strand
AGCTTGAACTGCGCCGCCCATTTTGCCAGCGCCGCCTGCAAGGGCGCGCCTTTGGCGGCCTTCACCAAAAGACGAACGCGGTGGCGTCCCCGGATGCGGGCCACCGGTGCCGGTGCGGGGCCGTAAACCTCGGCTCCGACCGCCCTTAACGGGCCTGCATTTCGTGCCATATGCCCGGCCAGATCAAACACCTGCGCCACATCGGGGGATGACAGAACGATCCCCGCCATCCGCCCGAAGGGCGGCGCGCCCGCCGCCTGACGCTGGGCCGCTTCGGCGCGCCAAAAGCCTTCGTCATCGCCGGAAATGATCGCCTGAATGACCGGATGATCCGGCTGGTGGGTTTGCAGCAGGGCCACCCCGCGCAGATCGGCCCGCCCGGCCCGGCCCGCCACCTGGCGCATCAGTTGAAAGGTGCGTTCAGCGGCACGCAAATCGCCGCCCTGAAGTCCAAGATCGGCGTCAATCACCCCGACCAGTGTCAGTAAGGGAAAGTTATGCCCCTTGGCCACGATCTGGGTGCCGATGATCACATCGGCCTTGCCCGAGGCGATTTCCTCAATCCGTGCCTTGATGGCACGCGCCGATTGCGCCAGGTCAGACGACAGGATCGCAATCCGCGCGCCAGCAAACACCGCCGTGGCCTCTTCCGCCAGACGTTCCACACCGGGGCCGACCGGGGCCAGCGTGCCCTCGGCCTTGCAACGGGGACAGGCGGCGGGCATCGGCTTGGTGTCACCGCACTGATGGCACATCAATCGGCCCTGAAACCGATGTTCCACCATCCGCGCGTCGCAATGATCACAGCCGATCTGATGACCGCAGGCCCGGCAGACCGTCAGCGGCGCATAGCCGCGACGGTTCAGAAACAACAGCGATTGCTCACCCCGCGCCAGCCGCGCCCGCACTTCACTTTCAAGCGCCGGGGATATCCAGCGGCCGCGCTCCAGATGCTCGGCCCGCAGGTCGATCGCGGCAATATCGGGCATTTCCGCCACGCCGAACCGTTCTTCCAGATCCAGCCGTGTGTATTTCCCCGCCCCCGCATTGACCCAGCTTTCAAGGCTGGGGGTGGCCGAGGCCAGAACCACCGTCGCCCCAAGGATCGAGGCCCGCAAAACCGCCATATCGCGGGCGTGATAATGTACGCCGTCTTCCTGTTTGTAGGATTGGTCATGTTCCTCATCAACCACGATCAGCCCCAGATCGCGAAACGGCAGATAAAGTGCTGACCGCGCGCCGACCACCAGATCGGCCCCGCCTTCCGCCACCATCCGCCAGCACCGCCGCCGCTCGGTCATGGTGACACCGGAGTGCCATTCGGCGGGGCGGGCGCCAAACCGTTCCTCGACCCGTTTCAGAAACTCCGAGGTCAGCGCGATTTCCGGCAACAAGACCAGCGCTTGCCGTCCGGATTTCAGGCAGGCGGCAACCGCCTCTAGGTAAACCTCGGTCTTGCCGGAGCCGGTCACGCCCTTAAGCAGCCATGTGCCATAGCTGTGCGCCGCAACACCCGCGCATATCCGGCCCGACGCCTCGGCCTGCGCCCCGGACAAGGGCTTGCCCGGCATGGCTGCATCCAGACGCGGATAGGGCAGATCGCGCGGCGTTTCCCGCTCTTCCACCACTCCCTGTTTTACCAGCCCGTGAATCACCGTGGGTGACACCCCGGCCAGTTCCGCCAGTTCCCCCAGCGTGAACAGCAAACCGCCGTGATCCTCCAGAACCGCGATCACCCGTTCGCGCGCGCTGGTCATCCGGTCAGGTTCACCCCGCCCCAACCCATAGACCTTTTTCATTGATTGCGGGTCCATTAGCCCCGGCGCCCGTGTCGCCAGACGCAGCATCGCGGACAGGGGCGACAGAGTGTATTCCCCGACCCGGCGCAGAAATTCCTGCATTTCCTCACGCATGGGCGCGACATCCAGAACCTTCAGGATCGGGCGCGCCTTTTTCAAATCAAACCCGCCGATGCCCTTGCCCCAGACCACCCCCAGAACCCGGCGCGGACCCAGGGGCACCTCGACATAGGACCCCACGAAACATCCGCCCGCCGGTGCCTTGTAGTCCAAGGGTCTGTCCAGCGGCTGGGTGGTCAGAACCGCCACCAGTTCGCCTTCGTCAAAGTGGGATTTGTCACACACGCCGATACCAAGTGTTAAAACAGGGTTTGCGCGGTGATACGCATGATGTATGGTTGTCGGCAACAAGAATGGGCCGGCATCGACCGCCCCCGATGATTGAGAGCAGAGATATGAAATTTTTCGCGGATACCGCCGAGATTGCGGATATTGCTGAGCTGGCCGAACTTGGCCTGGTCGATGGCGTCACCACCAACCCGTCGCTGATCCTGAAATCAGGCCGGGATATCCTGGAAGTCACCAAGGAAATCTGCGCGCTGGTGCCCGGACCGGTCAGCGCCGAAGTGGTGTCGCTGAACGCCGACGAGATGATCGCCGAGGGCCGCAAACTGGCCAAGATCGCCGAAAATATCGCGGTCAAGGTGCCCCTGACATGGGCCGGGCTGAAAGCCTGTAAAACCCTGTCGGGCGAAGGCCATATGGTCAATGTCACCCTCTGTTTTTCCGCCAACCAGGCGCTTTTGGCGGCCAAGGCCGGGGCCACGTTCATCTCGCCCTTTATCGGGCGGCTTGACGACATCAATCTGGATGGGATGGACCTGATCGCGGACATTCGCACAATCTATGACAACTATAATTTCAGCACCCAAATTCTGGCGGCCTCGGCCCGCACGGTCAACCACATATCCGACTGCGCGCTGATCGGCGCCGATGTGGTCACGGCGCCGCCCTCGGTTTTGCGCAAGCTTGCGGATCATGTGCTGACCGATAAGGGGCTGGAAAGCTTCATGAAAGACTGGGCGAAGACCGGTCAGAAAATACTCTGAACAAACGGGGCGGGGCAGATATGAGCAGTTCAACAGGCGCGCTGGACCAGTTGCGCGACAAAATCCTGTCAGACCCGGCGGTTCTGCTGGATGATCAGGACGTGATGAAAGCCCTGATCAGCGCAAAGGATCGCGAAAAAGGCGAAAACGTCGTCGATCTGCGCGGAATCGCGATGGAACGGCTGGAACAACGGCTGGACCGGCTGGCCGATACGCATCAAACCGTCATCGCCGCCGCTTATGAAAATCTGGCCGGGACCACGCAAATTCAACGTGCGGTTCTGGCCTTGCTGGAACCTTTGGATTTCACCGAGTTCCTGAGCAGCCTGAAGGGCGAAGTGGCCGATATCCTGAAGGTCGACTGCCTGCGCCTGTGTCTGGAAAGCAGTTCAAACGAACATGCCGTGACCGCCCATCTCAGCCGGGAATACGGGCAGGTTCTGGGCATCTTTGCGCCGGGTTCAATCGACGAATACATCACCGGCGGGCGCAACACGACCAGCCGTCAGGTGACCCTGCGCCAGATCGGCACACCGTCACCCGCGCTTTATGGCGACAAGGCCGACTGGATAAGGTCCGAAGCCTTGCTGAAACTCGATCTCGGACCGGCGAACCTGCCCGGATTGCTGGCCATCGGATCCGAGGACCCGCATCAGTTCAATCCCAATCAGGGCACCGATCTGCTGACCTTTTTCGCCGCGGCCTTTGAACGGACCATGCGGCGCTGGCTGGGTTGAATGCTGCCGCCGGGCACCGAGGCGCTGGTCGCTGACTGGCTGGCCGCCAAGGCCGCACTGGACGGTTCGGCCGCAAAAACCTGTGACGCCTACCGGCGCGACATCTCAGGCTTTCTGCATTTTCTGACCGCACATCTTGGGTCCGCCGTGGTGCTAAACAGCCTGCCCGCCATCAGCCTGCAGGACATGCGCGCCTGGATGGCCCACGAGCGCCGGCGCGGCGTGTCCGCCCGTTCGCTGGCGCGGTCCTTGTCGGCGGTGAAAGGATTCTTCACTTATCTGGGCGAACGCGACGGGTTTGAACCAACCGCGGTTCTGGCCGTTCGCGCCCCTGTTTTCACAGCAAAATTACCACGTCCCGTCGCGGAAACCGCGGCGCGTGATCTGATCGACATGGTCGATATCCAGCACACCGAACCCTGGATCAACGCCCGCGATGTCGCCGTGATCACGCTGCTTTATGGCTGCGGACTGCGGATTTCCGAGGCGCTGTCACTGACCGGTGCCGAAGCGCCGCTGCCCGATGTCCTGCGGATCAAAGGCAAGGGCGCAAAGACCCGGCTGGTGCCGGTTCTGCCGGCCGCTGTTCAGGCGGTTGCCGCCTATCAAAAGCTGTGCCCCTTTGCCTTCAGGCCCGATGGCCCGCTGTTCTTCGGCGCGCGCGGCAAGGCATTGAACCCGCGTCTGGTTCAAAAGGTCATGGAACGCGCGCGCGGCCAACTGGGCCTTCCGGCCAGCGCCACGCCGCATGCATTGCGCCACTCTTTTGCCACCCATTTGTTGTCGGCGGGCGGTGATCTGCGCACGATTCAGGTGCTTCTGGGCCATGCCAGCCTGTCCACAACCCAGGCCTATACGGCGGTGGATCAGGCGCGGTTGATGGAGGTTTACCGCAAGGCGCATCCGATGGCGCGCGCCGCTTCCTGATCTAGGCAAAGGCGGTTTTCTGCGGTATGAAAGCCCATGACCCCGCAAAACCGCGCCATAGCCGTTCATCTTTTCACCGCCACCGGCGCTGTCTTTGCCATGCTGGCCATGTTGGCTGCGGTGGACCATAAATGGAGCCTGATGTATCTCTGGCTGGTGGTCGCTTTCATCGTTGACGGAATCGACGGGCCGCTGGCGCGGAAATATCAGGTCAAGACCCATGCGCCGATGTTTGACGGCGTTTTGCTGGACCTGATCATAGATTACCTGACCTATGTGTT
>JAURMY010000205.1 GCA_030830465.1 Alphaproteobacteria bacterium | reverse complement strand
GGTGCGGCGCATCTGGTCGGGTTGGTGTCCAATGGCGGGGTGCACGCCCATATCCGCCACATGATCGCAGCGGCGCAGGTGGTCGCGGCGGCGGGCGTTCCGGTTTTCATTCACGCCCTGACCGACGGACGCGATGTTCCACCCGGTTCGGCCGGTGCGGATCTGGCGGAACTGGAAGCCGCATTGCCAGCCGATGCAAAGGTCGCGACCGTGATCGGGCGGTTTTTTGCAATGGACCGCGACAACCGCTGGGAAAGGGTCCGTCAGGCCTTTGGCGCAATGGTCAAGGGACAGGGCGACAAAGCCGCCTCAGCCGCCAAGGCGGTCACAGACGCCGCGGCACGAGGCCAGACGGACGAGTTCATCACGCCAGCGGTGATTGGGAATTATCCGGGCATGCAGGATGGCGACGGGGTTTTATGCCTGAATTTCCGCGCCGACCGCGCGCGCGAAATCATGGCGGCAATCGGTGATGACAGCTTTGCCGGATTTGACACAGAGCACCGCCCGAAGCTGGCAGCGATGGCCGGAATGGCCAGTTATTCCGACCGGCACAACAACTATATGGATGTGCTCTATCCCAAGGAAAATATCGTCAACACCCTGGGGCATTGGGTGGCCAGTCACGGCAAATCCCAATTCCGGCTGGCTGAAACCGAGAAATACCCCCATGTCACCTTCTTTCTGAACGGCGGCGCGGAGGTTCCCGAGACGGGCGAAGACCGGATGATGCCGAAATCGCCGAAAGTCGCGACATATGACCTGCAACCGGAAATGTCCTCGGTTGAGGTGACCGATGATCTGGTGGCGGCGATCCGACAGGGCTATGACCTGATCGTGGTGAATTATGCCAACCCCGATATGGTCGGCCATACCGGCGATCTGACTGCCGCGATCAAGGCCTGCGAGGCGGTGGATCTGGGCCTGACCCGTGCGGTTGAGGCGCTGCAACTGGCCGGCGGCGCGATGATCGTCACCGCCGATCATGGCAATTGCGAAACCATGGTCGATTCGGTCACCGGCAAACCGCATACCGCGCATACGACCAATCCGGTTCCGGTGATCCTTGTGGGCGGGCCGGGCGGTGCCGTCTTGCGTGCGGGTGGCCGTTTGGCCGATCTGGCCCCCACATTGCTGGAGTTGATGGGGCTGCCGCAGCCGTCCGAGATGACCGGCCGCAGTCTGTTGCGCCCATGAAGCGGGGGCTGGCAGCGGTTCTGATCGCAGGCGCGCTGATCGCGCCCCGTGTCTTAATGGCAGCAAACGAAGACCCGGTTTTCGCGGCCCATCGCGCGGTTGAGGAATTGAACGCCGCAACCCGCGCCCTGGCGGATGCCAAAGAGGCGCGCGACCGGGTTTCCGCCCTCAGTCAGACGATCAAGGCCTATGAGGACGGCTTGCAGGCGATGCGTGAAAGCCTGCGCAAGGCGGCCATCCGCGAACAATCCCTGCGCCTGCAACTGGATTCACGCCGCGAACGCCTGTCCAAACTTCTGGGCGTCTTGCAAACGATCCAGCGGGCGTCCTCGCCTTTGCTGCTGATCCATCCTTCCGGGCCATTGGGCACGGCGCGATCCGGGCAGATCCTGTCAGAGGTGACCCCGGCCTTGCAGAAACAGGCGGAAGATCTGCGCCAGCAGCTTGAGGAAATCGTGGTTCTGCGCGGCTTGCAAACCTCTGCCGCTGAGGATCTGGAATATGGCCTGCGCGGGGTTCAGGCTGCGCGGGTTGCGCTGACCGAAGCCATTGGCGAGCGCACCAATCTGCCGAAACGGTTCGTGTCTGATGACGCGCAGCTAAAGCTGCTGGTGCAAAACAGCGAAACCCTGGCCGGGTTTGCCAAGGGCCTTTCGGATCTGCCCTTTGACGGCGCGCCGGAAAATGCGCGGGACTTTGCGGCCGCCAAGGGCACGGTCCCGCTGCCCGTGTTCGGCACGGTTCTCAGGCGGTTCAAGGAAGCCGACGCAGCGGGATTGCGCCGCCCCGGCATCATCGTTTCCGCCCCGGCGGTGTCGCTTGTCACCGCGCCCTGGGCGGCGACTATCCGCTTTCGCGGCCCTTTGCTGGACTACGGAAACGTGATTATCCTTGAGCCGCAAGCCGGTTACCTGATAGTTCTCGCTGGGCTAGGACAGGTATATGGAGAGGTTGGCGAGATTCTGGAGGCCGGTGCCCCTGTCGGGCTGCTGGACGGCACAGACCCCGCCGCGCGCGATTTTCTGGTTGAAGCCGCACAAGGAAGTGGCGAAATCCGGCAGGAAACGCTTTATATAGAGATCAGACAGGATCGTAATGCAGTCGATCCCGGGGCATGGTTCGCCCTGACAGACAGGTAGGAAAAAGATGAACAAACACCTCATGGCCGCCATCGCTGGCATTCTTGCCGGCGCGGTACTCACCTCACAGGTTGCCGGACCGTTGATCGCGGACGAGGCCACGCGCAAGAAATCGACCTATGAACAGCTGGATCTGTTCGGCGATATCTTTGAACGCATCCGGTCGCAATATGTTGAGGAAGTGGACGAATCCAAGCTGATTGAAAGCGCCATCAACGGCATGCTGACATCGCTTGACCCGCATTCCAGCTATTTGCCGCCGAAAGATTTTGACACGATGCAGGTGCAGACCCGTGGCGAGTTTGGCGGCTTGGGCATCGAGGTGACCCAGGAAGAAGGCTTTATCAAGGTCGTTTCGCCCATTGATGGCACCCCCGCCGCCGAGGCCGG
>JAURMY010000204.1 GCA_030830465.1 Alphaproteobacteria bacterium | reverse complement strand
GGATATAGGGCTCGCACACCGTCACCATCGGGATCGCCGACAATACGCGGGCGTGGCCCCCGATCGCCTCGATGGCGTTCTGCATGGCGAGCGCGTTCATCACGGTGGCCAGCATGCCCATATAATCGGCGGTGGTGCGCTCCATCCCCTGGGCCGAGCCCTGCAATCCGCGGAAGATATTGCCGCCGCCGATCACCAGACAAATCTCGACCCCCAAATCATGAACCTGCTTCACTTCACTGGCGATCTTCTGAACCGTTGGCGGGTTCAGCCCGTATCCCTGCTCGCCCATCAGCGCTTCGCCCGAGATTTTGATCAGCACCCGTTTGAATTTTGCGGTGCGCTGGGGTGCGGCGGCCTCGGGCATGGGCGACTCTCCTGTGGTCATTTCTGTGTTTGGCGGGCAAAATGTCTGAAACCGGAATGGGTTTCAATGTTAAAGGACCGCAAGAAGGGCCAAAAGGCGACACACCGGCGGGTTCCTGCGGACAGGCGCCGGGTTTTGGGGCATGGGGAAAGAACGACATGGACTGGCTGAACGCCATTGATCCGAAACAGCCGATCCTGTTGGCCGGCCCGACCGCTTCGGGCAAATCATCGCTTGCGCTGCGTCTGGCGGAACAGTTTGGCGGCGTTATCGTCAATGCCGATGCCTTGCAGGTTTATGATTGCTGGAACAGCCTGTCGGCCCGCCCCGAGGCCGATGATCTGCGCCGCGCGCCACATCTTCTTTACGGCCATATCCGCCGCGATATGGCGTATTCCGTTGGCATATGGCTGCGCGAAATGGGTGGCTTGCTGGCGCAACACCGCGGCGGGCCGATGATTGTTGTTGGCGGAACGGGATTGTATTTTCACAGCATTACAAACGGCTTAGCAGATATTCCTAAAGTTTCACATCAAGTTCGAACCTGCGCGAACCACCGGATGCAATCCGACGGGATTCAGGCGCTTCTGGCCGAATTGGACCGGTTGGACCCCCGCACTGCCCAGCGGATCGACCGGCAAAATCCGGTGCGTGTGCAACGGGCCTGGGAGGTGCTGCAATCGACAGGAAAAGGCCTGGCGGACTGGCAGGACGCAACCCCGCCCGCGCTGGTGCCGCTGTCGCCGGGTAACGCCTTTGTTCTGGACGCGCCCAAGGACTGGTTGACGCCCCGGATCGAAAAACGCTTTGATCTGATGCTGAAAAACGGTGCCATCGCTGAATGCGAGGCGGTTTTGCCCGATTGGAACCCCGCCCGGCCCTGGGCCAAAGCCATCGGCGCACCGGAATTGATCGCCTATCTGCAAGGCCAAATGAATCTGGATCAAGCCATTGAAAATGCTAAGATTTCAAGCCGGCAATATGCCAAACGCCAGCGCAGTTGGTTCCGCGCCCGTATGAAGGGCTGGACCTGGCTGCCGGCCGATCGACTTTGAGCGCAAAGAATTCGCCTTGATTTCGCCGGAATTGCGCCATATTGCTTTAATAATATGTCATAATTCGAACATAATGTGCCTGAAAACAGGTGTATTGGGTCAAATCCGTGAACAATCAAGACAAATCGCCCATTTCTGTGCGCTCCATCATCAATCTGTCGCGCCAGACCCCCTGGCGTTTGACCGGGTTACGCGCCCGGCCGCAGCATTGTTTTTACTGGATCACGCGCGGCCAGGGCCGGATCACGCTGGGCTGCCAAACCCGGGGTTTCGGCCCCAACACGCTGATTTTTGTGCCCGCAGGCGTGGTTCATAAAATCCAACTCGGGGTCAATCCGCTGGGATATGTCGCCTATCTGCCTGCGGAACTGTCGGTGCCGGTGGCGGGCGGGCCCAGGATCCTCAAGGTGCCCACAGTGTTTGAACAGGGCGTCGTCACCGGTTATTTCGAGCAGGCCGCCGGCGAAAATCAATCCAGCAAGGCCGGGCGCAATCACGCGATGGAAAGCTATCTGACCCTGATCACGGTCTGGATCGAGCGTAACCCGCATGAAAACACCTGGCCCGGCAGGATCACGCTGACCCAGGCCCATGCCCATGCGGAAAGTTTTCTCAATCAATTGGAACGGGACCTTGGGCGGTTTCATTCGGTGGCGCATTATGCCGCCGGGCTTGATCTGACCCCAACCCATCTGACCCGGCTCAGCAAGCAGGTGCTGGATCAGTCCGCGCAGGACGTCATTCTGGACAGGGTCATACTGGAGGCCAGGGTTCTGCTGGCCGACAGCGCGCTGCCCATCGGCCGGATCAGCGCGACGCTGGGATTTTCCACCCCCACCTATTTTTCGCGAATGTTCAATGCCCGGACCGGGATGTCGCCACGGCAATTCCGGCAACTGAAACCGGCGACTTCCGTGCCGGGCGCGCCCAAAAACACCCTTAAACGCTAAATTGTGACCCGCTGTTTCCGGTTGAACGGTTGACTCCCGGTCCCGAACGCAAGACGATTGCGTCAATGCTGTCAGGAATTCACAAATATTACCGCAAGGCCAACTTGTCGGAAATTTTTCAGAAAAGCCACCGATCACCGGCGACCGATTCCCTGAACGGCATTGCAAAAAACGGAACCGCGACAAAATTTGTCGCAACCAGAACATCAACCGTCGCTGGCTGTTTGCTTTGAGAACAGCGCGCCCGTAACAATCTGACGTCTAGGTCTAACAGGGAGAACGAAATGACCAAAGAAACAATCAACGGCAAACCACTGCACAGCGCAGTGAAAATGTATGCCGAGGAATGCAAGGCCGGTACAATGAACCGCCGTGAATTCCTGGCCCGCGCCACAGCGTTGGGTGCGACCACTGTTGCCGCTTATGGCCTTCTGGGCCTGGAAGCCCCGAAAGCCGTCGCCGCAGAAACCAAAATGGGCGGCACCCTGCGTTTTGAGCAGGAAGTCCGCGCCCTGAAAGACCCGCGCACATTTGACTGGTCGCAGATCGCCAACTTTGCCCGCGGCTGGCTGGACTATGCCGTGCGCATCGAAGCCGACGGCTCGGTCGTTGGCCGCCTGCTGGAAAGCTGGGACGTGAACGACAACG
>JAURMY010000203.1 GCA_030830465.1 Alphaproteobacteria bacterium | reverse complement strand
GTGTCCGGCCCGTTGGCGGGAGCCCGGTCCTGCTGCCAGGTCCCGTTCGTGTCGTCCTGTCCACGCCCGTCCTCATCCCCCAGCGCCCGCCAGGCCAGGGCGGAAAGCTCCGGCCCGATCCCCGCAGGTTCGCCACAGGTCAGGGCGATCGGTTTGGCGGTCATTTGTTCAGGATAACGGCGTCGCTGCGCAATTCCTGCAAATAGCCGGTGCCAAAGGCCTCCATCCGCTGATTGAACAGGGCGGTGCGCACTTCCTCCCGGTTGCCCGATGTCAGCGCGGTGGTCCGTTGGCACAGCATCAGCAAAACAAGGTTTTCGCCTTGAGGGCCGCTGGTCAGATTGGTCGAAATTTCGTTGTTGTCCAGACGGGCAAGTTCCAGCGCGATGTCACGCGGGACTTTGGCGATTGGCAGGGTTTGCTGGCTGAACAGGTTTTCCGGCAATTTGCGCACCTTGGCGGCCAGGTCTTTGCAGGTGTCAACCGAGGCGGAAATCTCGGCCGCCTGTTTCAACGCCGCTTCGCTGCGCCCGCCGGCAATCTGGAAGGTGGCATATTCATAGCCGACGGTCTTTGACCCTGCGGTTCGCGCATCGCGCAGGCCGCGGAGCAGGAAAATCGCCACCGCATTGGGCAATTTCACCGGCGGCGTTATCGCCCCGACGCCACGGGTCAGAAACAAGGTGCCGATTTCCGGCGGCAGGTTGCCGATCGGAATCCAATCGATCTTGCCGCCATCGGCACGGGACGGGGCGGCGGAATAAGTCAGCACCGCGTCCTCAAATTCGGCGGCGGTTTTCAAGCGCTTGGACAGATCGTCGGCCAGTTCCTGCGCCTGGGTTTCCTGTCCCGGCGCCAGAGGAATGACAAGCTCGGACATCAAAACCGAGGCACCAAGCGAGGTCGCGCCAAGGGCAAGGGCCGTGTTCAGCTCTGCCTCGGAAATGAAGGCTTTGGACTGGAATTTCTGTACGATGACATGGCGCCATTCCAGACCTGCGCGGACGAAATCGGTAAAGGTTTCAGGATCCACCCCGGCCTTGGCGAATTCGGCCAGCAATTGTTCGGCATTCAGGTTCGCGCGGGACGCGAATTCTTCCATACCGGCCTGAAGTTCCTCATTGGTAACGCTGACGCCCAGTGTTTTTGCGGCCTGATGCTGCACGCGGTCGTCGATAAGCGCGTCCCGGGCCTGCTTTTCCACATCGCCCAGCGTGCCCAGGACCTGCAACATCCGCGCCCTTTGGCCGATTTCATAATAGGTGATACCGACATTGTTGACGGTGATCGCCGCCTGAAACGGGCTGGACTGTGCCTGTGCCGCAAAGGGCAACCCAGACAGCAGAGCGAGGCAAAGGGCGAGTGATTTCAATTTCATCCGAGGCGATCCATATGCTGTTCGTCCTTACAAGTCGCTGCATTTACGTTTGTAACTGCCGCTGTCCGCGCGGCTGCCAAAACCTTCAAGCGTCACCTGCAACCCGAGATTGGTCGATGCGGTTATATTAGAGGACGATACGAAGCTGCGCGAGAGTGAAAGATCAAGTTTTATACATTCGTTGCGATAAGTTAACGCAACTGCGGCGTCGCTGGCCTTGCGACTGATCAGATCATAACGGAATTCGCTTTCCGTGCGCCAGTTTCCAGCCAGATCAAGGCCTGTGTTAACGCTCCATTCCGACCGGTCCGAGGTGTTGGATGCCGCCCCGGAAACAAGCCACAGATAAGAAGTCTCAATATCGAATTTCTTGTTTTGAAATGCCAACGCGGTTTCATTCTTGGACAGGTTGAACCCCGTGTCAAAAACCGAACGTTGCGTCAGCCGCAGTTTGGAAGGCAGCGCCAGTTGAAACGCCCCGACATAGCTTGACGCCGTGCCCGACAGACCGGATGCAGCGGTGAACTGGCCCAGATCCGCGGCGCGGAAAACCCGGCCCAGCCGGGCGTCCAGCGCCCAGCCGTTTTGGCCCCGGCGGCTGTAATTGACGCCCAGATTCGCGCGAAGGCCGCCTTCATAGGTGTCAACACCGGCAAACCGGTTCAGGGAAAACAGATTGTTGGCCTCAAACTCCACCATCTGGCTGGTGTCGTCGGGCACGGCGGTCACAGTGTCCGGGGACCAGACCAATTGCAGAACCGGTTCAATCACCTGGGTGGCGCGGGGGCCGGATTTCATCAGCGGCCAGCGCAGTTCGGTCGCGGCAACCGGGATCGCGCGGGCGATTTGCGACGCAAAGCTTGTGTCCTGATAGATGTTGTACACATCCGCGTGCATTTGGGCCGTTGTCGAAAACACCAGTCCGCTGCCGGATATCCATTGCCGCTGCCAGTCGGCAACCGCCCCGATCCGCAGCACGTCGCGTCCGGTCACATCCACATTGGACCGCCGGTAAAGGCCGGTTGTATCAAGTTCAAGACGCAACTCACCGCCCAAAATATCGGGCGCAAACCGGTGCCTGAGGCTGATATCGTTGACCAGCGACGGCAGCGTCACCGCAATCGCCGGGGCCTGAAGCGATTTGAACCCCAGTTGTGTGGCGTTAAAATCGGATTTTCGCGTGGTACGGCCCAAATTCATCGAACTGTCCAGCGACAATTCCTGCGAAATGCCAAAGTTCAGAAAATAGGTCTCGTCCGACACCAGATTCAGATCAAATTCGTTGCGGAACCCTTTGGGAAACCGGAATGATCCCGTGGCCGACACAAAGCCGCGCGTGGTCAGGGCGTTGACGGTGTCATGGGTGTAGGCGCCGGTGACATCCAGTCTGCCATTGGCAAAACGGCGGCGGTAGTCAAACCCCAACGTCGCCGTACCGGTGGAATAAAGCGTGGGCTTGAAGGTGACGTCGGCGTAATCCCCAAGGGTTCTGAAATAGGGAATCGTGGTATGCGCGCCATAGGTTGACGAATTGCCGAAGCCCGGAACCAGAAACCCGCTGGCGCGTTTCACCGAAAGATCGGGCACCCGCAGTCTTGGGATATAGGCCACCGGCATCTTCAGGATGCGCAATTGGGCATTCTCGAAAAACAGTTGCTGCTTTTCCTCGTCCTGAATGATCCGTTTGGCGCGGATTTGCCAAAGCGGGGTGGGGCGGGCCTCGGACACGGTACAGGTCGACGCCGCGGCCTTGAACAACTGGTTATAACGTCCTTCGCTGCGGCTGATCTCCAGCGCCGACAGTTGCAGTTGCTGGTTCAGAACCATATGCGCGCTTTTCAGGATCCCGCGCCGCAAATCGGTCGTCAGTTCGGAATATTCCGCGACGATGGTCATGTCATCGCCATCGGTCAGCCGCAGCGGCCCCTGGGCGACGATCAGATTGTTTTTTTCATCATAGGTCAGTTCCGTGGCCTGAAGGATCACGGTGCCATAGATGATTTCAACATGGCCGATGGCACGCAACACCTTGTAACCGCTGGTGTAAACGATCCGGTCGGCGGTCAGCGTGACCGTCGCGGGCCGGTCCGGGCCGGCTTGCGCCCAACTGGCCGGCACGTTCGCCAGCACAAGCAGCGCAAGGAATATGATGCGGAATACGGGTTTCATGATCTCACCCGTCCTCGTAATGCAAAACCAGGCCCAGCGCGACCAATAATGCGGAAATCGGGGGGCCCCAGGCCGCGGCCTTGACTGGAATGGCGCCGTTTGCGCCCAAAATCTCGGCGAAATCCTGCAAAATGTAGATTGCCAGCCCCATCAGAACCGTCAGCAGCACAACTTTGCCGGTGCCGCCGGAACGGGCGTGGCGCATCGACAGGATGCCGCCAAGCATGACCATTGCTGACAAAAGCACGGGAGAGGCCAGTTCAATCTGAAAATATACCTCGTGACGGTTGGTGGCAAAGCCGGAAAGTTTCAATCGGTCAATGAAGCTGCGCATTTCCCAGATCGAGATTGTCGTCGGGTCGCCGAAACTGTCAAGGATTTGCCCGCTGGTCAGGTCTGATTTCAAGGTCAGCGTGTCAAAATCCACCGCGGTCTTGTCAGGCACCGCATCGCGTTCCCCGACATTCCATT
The DNA here is from genome assembly GCA_030830465.1 of Alphaproteobacteria bacterium. The sequence goes on along the minus strand of JAURMY010000203.1, from coordinate 813 downwards.
CCTTGCCCGGCCCCAGTTCCCAATAGCCGTGGCTGAGAACGGCAAAGGCGGTTTCGATGCGTGACGTGATGATACCGGCTTTGTCAAACTTGAAAAAGGTGACACCGGAAAGGCGGGTGGCATTGAAGTTGGCGCGTTCCGCGAAAATCACGGTCTGGCCGCGATCATTGCCCTGTCGCAGCCACAGGCCCCGCCGGCTGAGCGAAAAGGTGGAAATCGTTCCGGTCTCATAACGTCCTGATTCGCTTTCATATTCCCGCAACAAGGTGGCCGAGATCGGATTGAATACCGAGACCCCGAACACGCCAATCGCAAAGGCAAAGGTGACCGGTGCGGCCAATGTCTTCAGCGCCGATTGTCCGGCCGCGCGGGTCGCGACCAGTTCGCTGTTCCGGCTCAGCCCCAGAAACAGCGTCAGCGATGTCAGCACCACGATGATCGACATCAACCCGTAGACCCCCGACGGGGCCTTATAAAGGGCCAGGCGCAAAGTCTCGAAAACCGACAGATCGACGGTGTTGTATTTGCCATAAATCGCGGTTGCATCAGTCAGCATGGCCAAGGCGAAAAACGCCCCGAAAACGCCCAGGAACTGAAAAAAGAACCGCCGTCCGAAATAAAGCCAAAGGGTCATGCCGCCCCCCCGCTGCCCGCGAATGCCGGTTTCCGGCGGCGGATTTTGTAAATTTTGGGACGGAGAAGATACAGAACCAGGGCAAAACCGCAGATGTCGGGCAGATAAAGCAGCGGCCAAAGATCAATATTCAGGCGGACCGCATCGCGAAACACAATCGCAAAGGCGTTGATCGCAAT
>JAURMY010000202.1 GCA_030830465.1 Alphaproteobacteria bacterium | reverse complement strand
TCCGGGGCCAGCCCGACCCGCAGATAATTGACCGCGAAATAGGCGTCCTCGGCGGCAACGATCATATCACAGGCCAGCGCGATCGGCGCGCCCGCGCCTGCCGCCCCGCCTTCGACAGCGGCAATCACCGGCTTTGGGCAGGCATGGATCGCACGGATAAGCCCGTGCAACACCTCAATCGCCTCGATCCGTTTGGGCACGTCCATTTCGCGCCGTTTGATCAGGATGTTCAGATCCCCCCCGGCACAGAAAAACCCCTCAGCGCCGGTCAGAACGACGGCGGCGATGGTCTTGTCCGCCCCCGCCTGTTTCAGCGCCTTGGTCGCGCCCGAGGAAAACTCAAAACTCAGCGCGTTGCGGGCCGCGGGGTTGTTGTTGATGATCTTCAGGACCGGACCGTGCCGTTCGACCAGAACACCCGGCGTCATGCCGCATCCCCTTTGCCCAGCGCCATATAGCGCATCAGGTGAAAATCCTCGTCGCCCAGTTCATGGCCGATCATGGTCAAGCGTTTGGCGAAATGCCCCAGCGGATATTCCCATGTCATCCCCATACCGCCGTGTATCTGGATCGATTCTTCGGCCACCAGCGTACCGACACGGCCAATGGTGACCTTGCAGGCCGACAGGGCGCGTTCCCGCTCAACGCCGGGTCGGCCTTCGTGAAACGCCGCATTGATCACCGCCGAGCGGGCCTGTTCCACCTCCAACAGCATTTCCGCCATGCGATGCTGCAAGGCCTGAAACTTGCCGATCGGCACGCCGAACTGTTTGCGGGTGCGGATATATTCGATGGTCATATCCTTGATCACATCCATGATCCCGACCGCTTCGGCGCAGATCGCCAACAGGCCCTTGCCCAAAGCTTCGTCAATCACCATTGCGGCACGGCCCTCGACCCCGATCAGGGCATCGGCGGGCAGGCGCAGGTTTGCCAGCGAAACTTCGGCGGCGCGACCGCCGTCAATGGTCTGATAATCGCGCAGAGTCAGGCCCGGCGTTCCGGCAGGCACCAGAAACAGCGAGACATCGGCCCCGTCACCGGGTTGGCCTTTGCTGCGGGCCGATACGATAAGGAAATCGGCGGCATTTGCGGCGCGCACCACGGCCTTTTGACCGTTCAGAACCCAGCCGTCGCCATCGCGTTTCGCAGATGTCGCTGTATAGTCGGTTTTCCAGCCGTCGCCGGCCTCAAAATGCGCGAATGCGGCGATGGTTTCGCCCGACAGCAGGCCTTCCAGCCGGGTCTGCTGTTCGGCGCTGCCGGCATTGGCCAGAACCGAGCCGGCCAGAAGCGTTTGCAGGAACGGTTCCACCACCAACCCCCGGCCGATCGCTTCAAACACCACCGAAATGTCAAACCCGGCGCCGCCAAAGCCGCCCGCCTCTTCGTGAAACAGCGCGCCGATCACGCCCAGTTCCGCAAGCGCCGCCCATTTCGCCGGGTCATATCCGGTTTCCGAGGCCCCTGCCGCAAGCCGTCCCGCCAAGGGATAATCCTGCGCGACAAAGCGGCTCAGGGTGTCGGCCAGCATCTGGCGTTCTTCGCTATGATGAAAATCCATGTCTTACAGCCCCAGGATCATTTTGCTGATGATGTTCTTTTGGATTTCATTCGACCCGCCGAAAATCGTGGTTTTGCGGTGGTTGAAATATTCCTTGGCGACCGGTGCCGCATAGGCCGGCCCAACCGACGGGCCGTTGAAACCCGGCTCGAACGCTTCCGGCACCAGTGGCAAGGCATAGGCCCCGACGGCCTTGCGTTTCAGCGCGTCAAATGCCTGCCGGATCTCGGTGCCCTTGATCTTGAGCATTGAGCTTTCCGCCCCCGGCGCGCCGCCGCCTGCCGCCGCCGAAACCACCCGCAGATTGGTGATCTTGGTGTTTTCAAGCTCGATCTCGGCGCGGGCCAGACGCGCGGCAAACAGCGGGTCATCGGCCAGTTTGCGCCCGGCATTGGTCTGGTCCTGCACGATCTCCTTCAGTTCGCCCAATGCCGCCATGGAAAACCCGATCCCGGCGATATTCGTGCGCTCATAGGTCAGCAGATATTTGGCATAGGTCCAGCCCTTGTTCTCCTCGCCCACCAGATTTTCAACCGGCACTTTCACATCGGTGAAGAACACGTCGTTGACCTCATGCGTGCCTTCCAGCAGGTGAATGGGCTTCACCTCGATCCCCGGCGTGTTCATGTCGATCAGCAGAAAGGAAATGCCTTCCTGTTGCTTGCCCTCGGTCGAGGTGCGCACCAGCATGAAAATCATGTTCGCGTGCTGCGCCAGCGTCGTCCATGTCTTTTGCCCGTTGACGACATAGTGGTCGCCTTTGCGTTCCGCCTTGCAGCGCAAACCCGCCAGATCGGACCCGGCGCCGGGTTCGGAATAGCCCTGACACCACCAGTCCGAGCCGTCCAGAATGCGCGGCAGCCAGTGTTTTTTCTGCGCCTCATTGCCGTATTTGATCAGAACCGGCCCCAGCATCGACAGGCCGAACGGCACGATGCGCGGCGCATAGGCCAGCGCGCATTCCTCTTCAAAGATGTGCCGTTCAATCGCGCCCCAACCGGTGCCGCCATGTTCCACCGGCCAATGATTGGCCAGCCAGCCGTTGGCGTTCAACGTGTCGTGCCAGCCCTGCATATCGGCGCGGCTGAGGCTTTGGCCCTTACGCACTTTGGCCGCCAGTTCCGGGGCCAGATTCGCCTTCAGCCAGTCACGCACCTCGGCCTGAAAGGCCAGTTCTTTTGCGGAGTAATTCAGGTCCATCCTATTTCCCCTTGTTCAGATCGTCGAATGTGCGCCCTTCGGCGACCAGGTGTTCCAAAAGCGGCGAGGCGCGCCAGAACAGGGCGTCCTCGGTGGCATAGTCCTTGATCCGCCGCAGAATAACATCCAGCCCCTGCATATCCGCCCATTTCATCGGCCCGCCGCGCCAGCGCGGGAAACCATAGCCGTAAAGCAGGGTCACGTCGATATCGAGCGGGCGCAGCGCGATCCCTTCGGCCAGAACATTGCAAGCCTCATTGACCATCGCCGCCAAATAACGGTTCTGGATCTCCTCAACCGTGAAGCTGCGCGGTTTGATCCCGGCGCGTTTGCGCTCGGCGTCAATGATGGCCAGAACTTCCGCATCTTCGATGTTGTTGCGGCCTTCGTATTTGTAATACCCGCGCTGGGTCTTCTGGCCAAACCAGCCGCGCTCGCATATCCGGTCGGCGATCTCGACATAACGGGCGTTCGGATTGCGGGTCGCAGCCTTGCGTTTGCGGGTGGCCCAGCCGATATCCCCCCCGGCCAGATCAGAGACCTGATAGGGCCCCATAGGATAGCCAAACGCCCGCAAGGCGGCATCGATTTCATAGGGCGAGGCACCGTCTTCCATCATATGATCCGCAGCCGTGCGATAGACCGCCAGAATGCGGTTACCGATGAACCCGTCACAGACGCCCGCCCGCACCGGGGTTTTTCCCAGCTTTTTGGCCAGTTCGAACCCCGTCACAACCACATCGGGCGAAACCTTGGCAGGCACCACGATTTCCAGCAGTTTCATGATATTGGCCGGGGAAAAGAAATGCAGGCCGATCACGTCCTGCGGTCGGGAAATGGTGGCCGCCAGTTCGTCGATGTTCAGATATGACGTATTGGTCGCCAGCACCGCCATGGGCTTCATCGCTGCGTCCAATTGGGCAAAGACGGCCTTTTTGACGGACATTTCCTCAAACACCGCTTCGATCACCAGATCGAC
>JAURMY010000201.1 GCA_030830465.1 Alphaproteobacteria bacterium | reverse complement strand
TTCGGGGGGAGGCCCTGAACCCCTGCCGCCGCAACTTCCCGCTGCAGGGCCGCTTGCCACGGGCCGCACACGTTCCGGGCCGTCCAGCGTGAACCTGACGGACGCCGGGATCGTCTCCGAACCGGACACGCCGACCGCTGCGGCACCGCAGCGCGCTTTGGCCGAAGTCACGCCGCCGACCTCCACGCCGCAAATCCCGTCCCAGCAGCAACCGGATGTCGCCAAAACGCCGGAAATGGTGGCGGCAGCGGTCGATCTGGTCAATGACGACAAGGATGACGCCAAGCCCGACCTTGATCCCAAAGCGACCTTTGAACCGCCGCGCGCGCGCGCAAATACAGCCCTGCAACCTGCATCCAGCCCAACCACCGCCTTCATTCCGCCACAGCAGGCGCGGGCGGTCGCCATGCAGATTTCATCAGCGGTGACCAAAGGTTCGGCGCAATCGGTTGAAATCGCCCTCGATCCGGTGGAACTGGGCAAGGTACGGCTGCATCTGAAAACGACCGAGCATGGCGTCTCTGTGCAGATCGTGGCCGAACGGCCGGAAACACTGGACATCATGCGCCGCAATGTCGCGATGCTGGAGGATGAGTTTCAGGCACTGGGCTACCGTGACATCGGGTTTGACTTTTCCGGCCAAAATCAACGGGATCGCCCCGAAATTCCGGCTGACATACAGGTTGTTACTGCCCCTGTTGTCACCTTGCCCGAACCGGCCGCCCGGGCGCAACAATACGCTTCGGCGCAAACGGTGATCGACCTGTCGCGCATCGATATCAGGCTCTAGCAAAAGGCGCGCGGATGGAAATTTCGTCAACCACCACAAGCCCTGCGGCGGCGGCGGCAACACCGGCCGGCACGAACCGGACGGTGTCATCCGATTTCAAGACCTTTTTGACACTGTTAACCACGCAACTTAAAAATCAGGATCCGTTGAAACCCCTGGATTCAACCGAATTTGTCGCCCAGCTGGCGAATTTTTCCGCGGTCGAACAACAGGTCAAAACCAATGATGTCCTGACCCAGATTCAGGCCCTTTTGGGGGGCGGCAACGGTTCAAGTCTGTCCACCTGGATCGGTTCGGAAGTGCGGGTTTTGAAAGACGCACAGTTTGATGGCACGCCGATCGAGGTTTACGTCGCCCCAAGCGCGCAAGCGGATCAGGCGCAAATGGTCGTCAGAAACGCGGTAGGCGAGGTGGTTCAGACGCTGCCGCTTTCTTTGGAAAACGACGTCTATCACTGGGCGGGCGTTGCGCCTGACGGAACCCTGCTTGCGAAAGGCACCTATGCGCTGAGCGTCGAAAGTCTGAAAAACGGCGAATTGCTGGACTCACATCAAGCCTCGATCTATGCCGAGGTCCGCGAGGCCCGCCTGGAAGCGGGCAGCGTCGTTTTGATGTTTGAGGACGGCACAAAAATGCTGGCGGACGACGTGGCGGCGGTCCGCCAACCGGACCAGGGCACCGCCTGACTGACCCGACCGTTGCATATGGCTGCGGCGGGTGCTGGCAATCCGAACGTTTCTTGGACATAAAGCCTTGGCATCAACAAGCGCCTCGGTTCACATGCGACCAATGAAAAATTCCAAGTCACGCGCCAACCGGGCCGAAAGCGCGCCCTTGCGGTCATGTCGCCGTGCGTGTGCCGGGACCGATCCGGGCGTTTCACGCAAGGGAACCATCCAGTGACAACGGATCAAACCCGGCTTGAAAAACACCTTGCGCGGCTTGGCCATGTGCCGCCGGGGGCCAATTGGACCTTGCAACAAGGCGGGCGAACCAACCGTGTCTGGCGTGTCGCGGCACAGGGCGGCGATCTGATCTGCAAGCTTTACCAGGCCGATGATGCCAACCCGATGTTTCCCAATCTGGCCGAAGCGGAATTCGCCGCCTTGACCGCCCTTAAGGGAAAAAACATCGCGCCTGCGCCTTTGGCCTGTTTGAACACCGATGTTGGTCGCGTTGTGCTGTACCGGCACGTCACCGGGACGGTTTGGGCGGCTGGCAGTGAAAGCATTGCCACCCTCTTGGCCAAAATACATCAGCCGTATCAAGGGCCTGGTCTGCGCCACTTGGCGTCCGGTTCTGCCGCGCTGATCCACCAGATCACAACCATCCGGGCGGCCTGCCGTCAGCCGGGGCCGGGGCCTGTATTTCCCGCGGTTGAAATACCGGCCTGTGACAGGCCCGTTCTCATTCACACGGATGTGGTTCCCAGCAACATCATTGTATCCGCCGATGGGCCGCGTTTGATTGACTGGCAATGCCCGGCCATCGGCGACCCTTGCGAGGATCTTGCCAGCTTTTTGTCGCCCGCAATGCAGCATCTATACGGCAGTGGACCGCTGAGTGTTGCTGAGGTCGGGCGGTTTCTGGCGGCCTATCCCGATCAGAAAATCGTGGCACGATACCGAAAACTGGCCCCTCTGTTTCACCGGCGGGTGGCGGCCTATTGCCAATGGAAGGTTGAACGCGGTTTTGACGATTACCGTCAGGCGCAGGCGCTGGAATTATCAGCGATAGACCATGCCGATCGCCAGAAAGAACAGGCTGGTCAGTAAGATCCCCAGGCCGACATAGCCAAGCGGGCCGATGGTCTTTGGCGGTTCGGGCACAGGCGCCGGCTCAGACGCCCGTCGCAGCGCGGTTTCCGCAAGATGCGGCAACTTCGGGCCGAAACGTGCCAGAACCCGTGCCGTTGCCCAAAGATCACGCAACAGGGACTGCGGGCCGACGCTGTTGTAAATATAGCTTTCCACCTCGGGCCGGGCGACGTCCCACATGTTCAGGCCGGGGTTCAGGCTGCGTGCCACCCCTTCGACCACAACCATCGTGCGCTGCAAAAGGATCAGTTCCACACGGGTTTCCATACCGAACCGTTCGGTCACGTCAAACAGATGCGCCAGCAGCCGCGCCATGGAAATATGGCTGGCATCGGCACCGAAAATAGGCTCGCCGACCGACCGCAAGGCCTGTGCGAAGGCGTCAACATCCTGATCGGCGGGCACATATCCGGCCTCAAAATGCACTTCGGCCACTTTGCGATAGTCCTTCTGGATGAACCCCATCAGGATTTCGGCATAGACCCGGCGGGTGTATTCATCAATCCGCCCCATGATCCCGAAATCCAGCGCGATCAGATCGCCATTGGACGCGACCTTCAGATTGCCCTGATGCATATCGGCGTGAAAATACCCGTCGCGCAGAGCGTGGCGCAGAAACATCTGGATGACCGAAGTGCCGAGGGCCCGCAGATCATGCCCGGCGTCGCTGAGTGCGGCGACATCGCCCAAAGGCAGACCTTCGGCCCAATCAAGCGTCATCACCCGGCGGCCGGACAGATCCCACAACAGCGCGGGCACGGTAAACCCTTTGTCATTTGCGGTGGTTGCAGCGAATTCCGCGGCGGCAGAGCTTTCCATGCGCAGGTCAAGTTCGCCCTGAACCACCCCGTCAAAATGGGCGACGACCGCGCTGGGCCGCAGACGCCGCGACGCGGGCGACAGGAATTCAATCACCGAGGCCGCGAAATAAAAGGCGTCAATGTCGCGGCGGAAATTCCGCTCAATATTTGGCCGCAGAATTTTGATGGCCACGTCGCGTCCGGTTTCGCGCACCGTCGCCCGGTGGACCTGCGCAATTGAAGCGGCCGCCACGGGTTCGCTGAAACTTGAGAAAATTTCGTCGACCGTGCGGCCCAGTTCCTGCTCTACGGTGCGCCGTGCCGCCGCCATTGAAAACGGCGGCAGTTTGTCCTGCAAAACCCGCAACTGGTTGGCCAGTTCGTCGCCAACCACGTCGGGCCTTGTTGAGAGGATCTGCCCGAACTTGATATAGGCCGGGCCAAGCGCCGTCAGCGCCCGCAAGACCGGCGGCTGGCTGGGATCGCCCCGCAAGCCCAGCCATTTGAACGGCCAGCCCATGATACGGGCTGCAATCCGCAATGCCGGCGGGGCATCGACCGCCTCAAGTGCTTGTTTCATCGCGCCGGTGCGCTCGAACGTTGCGCCGGTTCGGATCAGACGCCAGATGTTATGCGGCCCGCGCATCGCCTAGATTTTCCAGCCCGAGTGCAGGGCGGCAATACCCAGTGACAGGTTGCGGTATTTGACATTCTCAAAGCCGCCCGCACGGATCATGTCGGCGAACACCTCTTGTTCCGGAAATTTGCGGATGCTTTCCACCAGGTATTGATAGCTGTCGGCGTCATTTGCGATGATTTTGCCCATCGGCGGGATAATGTTGAACGAGTACCGGTCATAGGCCCATTGCAGTGCTGGATTTGGTATCTGGCTGAATTCCAGCACCATGAAACGCCCGCCGGGTTTCAGCACCCGAAAGGCTTCGTTGATGGCGTCCTGAATGCGGGTGACGTTCCTGATGCCAAAGCTGATGGTGTAAACGTCAAAACTGTTGTCGGCAAAGGGCAGGGCCATGGCGTCGCCGCAAACCCAGTTCAGATGATCCGCCTGCGCGATGGCTTCGGGGCGCTGCATGCCGGCATCCAACATGCCTTGGGTCATATCAAACACGGTTGCATGCGCGCCCGGTGCGCGCTTCAGAAACCGGAACGAAATATCCCCGGTTCCGCCCGCGACATCCAGCAACCGCTGGCCGTCTCGCGGTGCCAGCCAGTCCATCATTGCGTCTTTCCACAGACGGTGAATGCCCAGCGACATCGCGTCGTTCATCACATCGTATTTCGAGGCGACATTGGTGAAAACGCCATGCACCATGCCGGCCTTGGCATCTTCGGCCACGGTCTGATTGCCGAAATGGGTGGTTTTCTGGGCGGTCTGGGTCATCTGGTCTTGCCGATCTGCGAAACTGTCTATTCTTATAGGCGAAGTTGCGGGGGTTACAATGCACCCCGCTTGCGGAAAGACGCCCATGCCCGAACTGCCCGAAGTTGAAACCGTCCGCCGCGGACTGGAACCGGAAATGACCGGGCACAGCATTGCACGGGCCGAAATCCGCAGGCCGGATCTGCGCTGGCCGTTTCCCGAGCGTATGTCGGCGCGCCTGACCGGCCAGACCGTGTTGCGGTTGCGGCGGCAGTCAAAATACATTCTGGCGGATCTGGGGTCGGGCGAAACACTGATCATCCACCTGGGCATGTCTGGCCGGATGCTGATCAGCAGACCGGGCCAGACCCGGATGCTTGGCGAATTTCACCACACCATGCCGATGCCGGAAAAGCACGACCATGTGGTTTTTGACATGGACAGCGGCGTCAGGATCACCTTCAACGACGCCCGCCGGTTCGGCGCGATGGACCTGTGCGCGACCGACCGGGTGGAAAGTCATAAACTGTTGGCGGGTCTTGGCCCGGAACCCTTCGGCAACACATTTGACGGGCCATACCTGATCGCTGCGTTCAAGGGCCGGAACACGCCGGTCAAATCGGCCCTGCTGGATCAAAAGCTGATTGCCGGGCTTGGCAATATATATGTGTGCGAGGTTTTGTGGCGGGCCCATATTTCGCCGGTGAAAAAGGCCGGGGCGATCAGCGGCAAAAAGGTCGCGGCACTTGTGCCGGTGATTCGCGACGTCTTGGCCGAAGCGATTGAGGCAGGCGGGTCTTCGCTGAAGGATTATCGCCAGACGGATGGGGAGCTTGGATATTTCCAACACTCTTTTGCGGCCTACGGACGCGAGGGCGAAGCCTGCCGAACCCCCGACTGCGGCGGCACAATTTCGCGGATTGTTCAGTCTGGCCGGTCGACCTTCTACTGTCCGACTTGTCAGAGATAGCTTGAAACGCCCGGACAAAATGGTATTTAGCGGCTCTTGGACGCCAACTGAAGGGACCCCAGATGGCCTATGAGACCTTGATCTGCGAAATTGACGACCACGTCGCTTTGATCCGGCTGAACCGGCCCGAGGCGCTGAATGCGCTGAATGCCCAGTTGCTGGGCGAACTGGCGGAAGCGCTGACAGCGCTTGAGGCGAATGACAAGGTCCGGGTCATCGTTCTGACCGGCTCGGAAAAGGCATTCGCCGCCGGGGCCGACATCAAGGACATGGCTGACAAGTCCTTTGTCGAGATGTTCACCACCGATTATTTCACCCCGGAAACCGAGGCCTTGCTGCGCTGTCGCAAGCCGGTGATCGCGGCGGTTGCCGGCTATGCGCTGGGCGGGGGCTGTGAACTGGCGATGATGTGCGATTTCATCATTGCGGCAGACACCGCCAAATTCGGCCAGCCGGAAATCAATCTGGGCGTCATGGCCGGCATCGGCGGCACCCAGCGGCTGACCCGGTTTGTCGGCAAAGCCAAGTCGATGGAAATGCATCTGACCGGGCGCATGATGAACGCGGATGAGGCCGAACGCTCGGGTCTGGTCAGCCGGGTTGTTCCCGCCAAGAACCTGATGGAAGACGTGATGGCCACCGCCGCCAAGATCGCCGAGAAATCGACCCTGACCAGCATGGCCGTCAAAGAGGCGGTAAACCGGTCTTATGAAACCACCCTGCGCGAAGGTGTTTTGTTCGAACGCCGCCTGTTTCACGCCCTTTTTGCGACAGAAGATCAGGCCGAAGGCATGGCCGCTTTCCTGGAAAAACGCGAACCGCAATTTCGAGGCAAATAGCGGCCAAAAAACATCACTCGGGCCGTTGACTTGCCCAAGACTCGCGTCTAGAAGCGCGTTTCATCATTCGCAACCCGATATGATCGGAATTTACATATGGCCAACTCGCCTCAATCCAAGAAACGCGCGCGTCAGGCGCAGCGCCGCACGCTGGTCAACAAAACCCGCCGCACCCGTATCCGTACATTCATCCGCAAGGTTGAAGAAGCCATCGCCGGTGGCGATCAGGCGGTTGCCGCAGCAGCCCTGCGCGTGGCCCAGCCGGAAATCATGCGCGGCGTGACCAAAGGCATCCTGCACAAGAACACCGCCAGCCGCAAAGTTTCGCGCTTGGCATCGCGGGTCAAAGCGCTGAGCGCCTAAGCCCGGCCTTTTGGCAAAGTTTTAAAGGACGCGACCGTAAAGGTGGCGTCCTTTTTCTTTTGGCCGGATGATTCTTGCATTCCCGCCGGGCCGTCCCGCAAAAAACGGGTTGGCCCGGACCAGAAAAACGCCAATTTCCTATGGGGTGAACCGGCCGCAGACCATAGATTTAGCGGTGCGCCAGAACGCCTCAGATTCGGTTTCGCCAAATCCCGAGTCAAGCGCGAAGAGTCGTTGAAATGGCCGCGAACCTCGGGCTAGTTTCGTCGGGTGATTCAAGCCGTCTGGGGGGACAGAATGGTCACGGACAACGACACTGTCGTTCGCGAAATGCTGCCACAGGAAACCTATGAGGCGCTCAAACAGCAGAACACTGTTCTGGTGGACGTGCGCACCAAGGCCGAATGGTCCTATGTAGGGATTCCTGATCTTGACGCCCTTGGCAAAGAGGTGATCAAGGTCGAGTGGCTGGCTTTTCCGGAAATGTCCGTGAACCCAGAGTTTACAGGCGAATTGTTTTCACAGTTTGGAGACCGGTTTCCGGATCAGATATTCTTTATCTGTCGTTCGGGGGTCAGATCATTGGACGCTGCCGAATACGTGTCTGATGTGATTGCCGAGATCGGTCGCGCCACGGTGTGTGTGAATGTCGAACAGGGGTTTGAAGGCGACCTTGACGACAAAAAGCACCGGGGCACTAAGAACGGTTGGAAAAAAAGCGGGCTGCCGTGGAAGCAGTCGTAAACGAAATACGTTGAGAACGGACCGAAAATGACGAACGACACCTGGGGGCGTGTGCGAAATGATTTATTGCAAGCGATTGGAAAAGACGCGTTCAAGAACTGGATTGAACCGCTGGATTTCGTCGAAACACTGAACGGCGTTGCCCGGTTCTCGGTCCCGACCAGCTTTTTCGGCACATGGGTGTCGCGCAACTATGGCGACCAGATTCTGCGCGGCATGTCAGCGGGCAATGCGTCGGTAGAGCGACTGGATTTTGCCGTTGCAACGCGTGCGCAAACCGAAGGCCCGGCCAAAGCTGCGCAGACAACCGAAACCCGAACAGCCGTTGACGCGCCGGCGAAAAACGGCCTCGACCTGCCGGGCGCGCCATTGGACAAGCGCTCGACCTTTGAAAATTTCGTTGTCGGCAAACCCAATGAACTGGCCCATGCCGCCGCGCGCCGGGTCGCCGAAGGTGGGCAGGTTACGTTCAACCCGCTGTTTCTTTACGGCGGCGTTGGCCTTGGCAAGACCCACCTGATGCACGCGATCGCCTGGGAAATCCAGAAACGGCAACCGGAAGCCAAAGTTCTGTACCTGTCTGCCGAGCAGTTCATGTACCGCTTTGTACAATCGCTGCGGTTCAAGGATATGATCAGCTTTAAGGAAATCTTCCGGTCGGTCGATGTTCTGATGGTGGATGACGTGCAGTTCATCGCCGGCAAGGATTCCACTCAGGATGAATTTTTCCACACCTTCAACGCGCTGATCGACCAGAACAAACAGATCATCATTTCCGCCGACCGCGCCCCCGGTGAAATCAGCGGATTGGAAGACCGGATCAAATCCCGCCTGCAATGGGGGCTGGTGGTCGATTTGCACCCGACCGATTATGAATTGCGCCTTGGCATTTTGCAAAGCAAGGCGGAAACCCATTCCCGAAGCTATCCCGATGTTGTGATCGTACCCGGCGTTCTGGAGTTTCTGGCGCATCGGATTTCCACCAATGTCCGTGTGCTGGAAGGTGCCCTGAACCGGCTGTTCGCCTATGCCTCGTTGATTGGCAAAGTGGTGACGCTGGAGGTGGCACAGGAATGCCTGTCGGACACTTTGCGCGCCTCGGACCGCAAGGTGACGATCGACGAAATCATTCGCAAGGTGGCGGATCACTACAATCTGCGCCTCAGCGATATCCTCAGCCCGCGCCGGGCGCGTTCAGTGGCACGGCCGCGTCAGGTGGCGATGTTCCTGTCCAAGATGCTGACCTCTAAGTCGTTGCCGGAAATCGGCCGGCGGTTTGGCGGGCGCGACCACACGACAGTGATCCATGCCATACGCAAGATCGAGGAACTGAAGGCGATTGACAACCAGATCGCCGAAGATGTCGAACTGTTGCGCCGGATGCTGGAAGCCTGACCAGAACGCGGTCTAAGGCCCCAAAACCCACGGCAAAGTGGCAGGGGCCTTGACCGCGACTCCAATCATGTGAACAAAGAGATAGTGTTTGATTTCCCGGGCAAACAGGCTAGTCTGCCCGCCCCGGATACGGTCAGGAGCTTGGAAATGAAAGTCAGCATCGAACGCAGCGCATTGCTAAAAGCGATGAGCCAGGCGCAATCGGTCGTTGAACGGCGCAACACCATTCCGATCCTGGCGAACGTGTTGATCGAGGCCGAAGGCAGCGCGGTCAGCTTCCGTGCCACCGACCTTGATATTGAGGTTGTCGATAAAACTCTGGCCACGGTTGAGCGTCCCGGCGCAACCACGGTCGCGGCCCATACCCTGCATGAGATTGTCCGAAAGCTGCCTGATGGCGCGATGGTTCAACTGTCCGACGACGGCGCATCGGGCCGGTTGGAGGTTCAGGCCGGGCGCTCGAATTTCTCGCTGGCGACATTGCCGCGCGAAGATTTTCCGGTGATGGCAAATTCGGAATACAGCTGTAATTTTGCCGCCCCGGCCCCGGTTTTGCGGCGGTTGTTTGACAAGTCGAAATTCGCAATTTCTACCGAAGAAACAAGGTATTACCTGAACGGTGTCTATATGCACGCAGCGGAAAGCGGTTCCGCCCGGGTGCTGCGTTGCGTGGCAACGGACGGGCATCGCCTGGCCCGGATCGACGCGCCCCTGCCCGATGGGGCGGCCAAGATGCCCGGCGTCATCGTGCCGCGCAAGACCGTGGGCGAATTGCGCAAGCTGCTTGAAAATGACGACATGACCATTGCGGTCTCGGTGTCAGAAACCAAGATCCGGTTTGCCACACCGGAAATCACCCTGACCTCAAAAGTGATCGACGGGACTTTCCCCGATTACATCCGCGTCATTCCCACCGGCAACACCCGCCGTCTGGAAGTGGACGCTGCCGAATTCGCCCAGGCTGTTGACCGGGTTTCAACCGTATCATCAGAACGCTCGCGCGCGGTGAAGCTGGCGCTGGAAGACGACCGTCTGGTTCTGTCGGTCAACGCGCCGGACGCCGGTGCCGCCGACGAGGAACTGGCCGTTGCCTATGCCGATGAGCGGCTGGAAATCGGGTTTAACGCCAAATATCTGCTGGAAATCGCCAGCCAGGTGGATCGAGAAAACGCTGTGTTCCTGTTCAATTCCTCGGGCGATCCGACCTTGATGCGCGAAGGCAATGACGAAAGTGCCGTCTATGTCGTGATGCCGATGCGGGTCTGACCCTTTGCCGGGGCTTGCCCTTACACATCTGGCGCTTTCCCATTTCAGGTCCCATAAATCCGCCCGCTTGGAACTGGACGGGCGCCCCTTGGCGTTTTACGGCGCCAACGGGGCGGGCAAGACCAATATTCTGGAAGCGGTTTCGCTGTTGTCACCCGGGCGCGGCATAAGACGCGCCGGGGCGGATGAAATCGCCCGCAGCCCGGAACGGCTGGGCTGGAAAATCACCGCATCGCTCGACAGCCTTGCGCACCGGCATGAAATTGAAACCTGGGCGGAAGGCACGGCCGCCAGACAGGTCAGGATTGATGGCAAGGCCGCGTCGCAAACCGCGCTGGGGAACCTTGCCCGGATGGTCTGGCTGGTGCCGTCGATGGACCGGCTTTGGATGGAAAGCCCGGAAGGCCGCCGCCGCTTTCTGGACCGCATGACCCTCAGCTTTTTTCCGGGCCATGCCGAGGCCACATTGGCCTATGAAAAGGCCATGCGCGAACGCAACCGCCTGCTGAAGGATCAGGTCAGCAATGACAGCTGGTACCGGGCGCTGGAAAAACAGATGGCCGCAACGGGCGCTGAGATCACCTTTAACCGGGCAAGCGCCATTGATCGTCTGGCGCAGGCGCAGGCGGATGCTGAAACCAGTTTCCCCACCGCCGATCTGACATTGCTGGCCCGCGACGACAACGACCCGCAAGACGATGCAGGTGACTATGAACAGGCCCTTTCCGACAACCGCGCCCGCGATATGGCGGCGGGGCGCAGCCTGAGCGGGCCGCACCGCGCGGATTTGGGTGCCGTCTATCAGGCCAAGCAGACCGAGGCGCGGCTGTGTTCAACCGGTGAACAAAAGGCGCTGCTGATTTCGCTGGTTCTGGCCAATGCCCGTGCGCTGACGCAGGATTTTGGCGCGCCGCCGATCATCCTGTTGGATGAGGTCGCGGCCCATCTGGACGCCGACCGGCGCGCAGCTCTTTATGACGAAATCTGCGATCTGCGGGCACAGGCCTGGATGACCGGCACCGATGCCGGACTTTTTTCCGCGCTTGGAGACCGCGCCGCATGGTATGAGGTGGGCGAGTCGCAGGGCCTGTCGCACATCATCGAAAGGGACGCACAATGAGACTGTTGCACTT
>JAURMY010000200.1 GCA_030830465.1 Alphaproteobacteria bacterium | reverse complement strand
CGGGCGCGGGCGGCACGGGCGGTTTTGACACTGTCCGCAAGGGCCGTCAGGCTTGGGCCAAGAATCACGATATCCGAGGCTACGCGGGCCGCGTCAATGGCCGAAGCCGGCGAGGCAGACACATGGGCCGCCGCCAGCGCACCGGTATCATTCAGCCCGTCCCCGACCATCAGAACCCGTCGGCCTTCGGCGGCAAGCGTTTCGATCAGCGCGACTTTTTCGCCGGGCAGGGCGTTTGACAGGGTGCCGGACAGGCCCAGTTCGGCGGCAACCGCCTCGGCGGCGGCGGTGGAATCGCCCGTGACCATCTGCACCGACAGGCCAAGGCCGCGCAGTTCTGCGATGGCCTCGGCCATTCCGGGGCGCAGGCCGTCGCTGAAGGTGAAAGCGGTTGCCGGGGCGGAGCCGATCCGCAGATATGTCGCGGTCAGCACCGAGGGTGTTGCCCCAACCCACGCAGCGCGGCCCAGCCGGACCTCAGCGCCATTCATCCGCGCCTTGATGCCGTGGCCCGGGACTTCGGTGATGTCGGTCACTGGCGCGGGCGGCATGTGCCGCCCGGCAGCGGCGGCGGTGATCGCCCGGGCCAGGGGGTGGTGGCTTGATGCGGCCAGGGTGGCGGCCACGGCCAGTGTCGCCGGGTCATGGGTTTCGGTGTCCAGTAGTTTTGGTGTGCCAAAGGTCAGGGTGCCGGTCTTGTCAAACAAAACGGTGTCGACTTCGGCCAGCCGCTCAAGCGCCGTGCTGCTTTTCAACAGAACGCCTTTGCGGAACAACCGCCCGCTGGCCGCCGTGGTGACGGCGGGGACGGCAAGGCCAAGGGCGCAGGGGCAGGTGATGATCAGAACCGCAATGGCGATGTTCAGGGCCAGATGAATGTCCTGGCTGAAGACCCACCAGAAGACAAAGGCCAGTGCTGCCAACAGATGCACCCCCGGCGCATAGACTCCAGCGGCCCGGTCGGCCAGCGAGGTGTAGCGGTTGCGCGCCGTTTCGGCCAGCGCCACCAGTTCGGCCACCTTTTGCAGGGTGCTGTCGCCGGCAACGGCGGTTACGCGCATTTGCAGGGGGCCGGTCAGATTGACCTCACCCGCGCGCAGGGGGCTGTCAGGCCCGACAAAGGCGGGCAGGCTTTCGCCGGTCAGGAAAGCCCGGTCGATTTCGCTTTCGCCGTTCAGAACCATCCCGTCCACCGGAATGCGGGTGCCGGGTTTCACCACCACAACGTCGTCAACCGCAAGGGCGCTGACAGCGGTCAGGGTTTCAATCCCGTCGACCAGACGCAAAGCGCGGGGCACCTCCATCGCCGCCAGTTCCTGTGCCGCCGAACGGGCCGAGGCGCGTGTGCGGTAATCCAGATAACGACCCGCCAGCAGAAAAAATGTCAGCGACAGGGCCGCGTCAAAATAGGCGTGCTGGCCGTGCTGTGTGGTTTCATAAAGCGACATGGCGGCAGCCAGAAAGATCGCCAGCGAAATCGGCACATCCATATTCAGCCGGCGCACCCGCAAGGCTGACCAGGCGTTGATAAAGAAAGGCTGGGCGGAAAAGCTGATCGCAGGCAGGGCAATCAGGGCGGAAATCCAATGCAGCATGTCGCGGGTCGCGTCCGCCGCGCCGGCCCAGACCGCGACTGACAGCAGCATCACATTCATCATCGCGAAACCGGCCACGGCAAGGCGCATCAGAAGGTTGCGGTTTTCCCGGTCGGTCCGGGCCTCTGACAAAAGCGCCGGGTCCAGGTTGTGGGCCTCATAGCCGATGGTTTGCAGAAGCCCGATCAGGTGTTCCGGCGTCACGCCGGATCTGGCCCGCACCGTCACCCGTTTCAGCGAAAGGTTGACCCGCGCTGCGGTCACGCCGGGGGTTTTGGCCAACCCCTTTTCGACTGCGGAAATACAGGCGGCGCAATGGATTGTCGGCAATGACAGGATGATCGCGTCGGGTTGAACTGTTTCGCTGGCCACCGGGTCCGCTATGGCAACGGAACAGGCGGGACAGGCCGCCGGGCGGGGCAGGGCGGCGGTGGTCATGTCACTTCACGATCAGCGGCAAGCGCTGGTGAAAGGCGGTGCCGTCCACGGCGGTGGCGTTCATGCGGATCTCCCATTTGCCGGCGGGCAGGGTGATCGCGGCGACATAGGGGCCGGTGGTCTGGCCGAAATTCAAGGTGACATCCTGCGCCGCCGTGGTGGCGCGTCCGACGGTGACATCAAGCCTGCCAACAGTGACCTCCGCCCCGGCGTTGTCCTTGATTTCCACCACAAGGGTTTTACCGTCATAGGCAGGCTGTACGGTCCAGCCGAGGCCGATCTGGGCCTGCCTTTCGCTGTCGAAAACCTGACTTGCGACATAGGTGTTGGCGACCTCAAGCCCCGGAAAGCTGCCGATGGCGGCATAGACCAGCGCCATATTGGCGGCGAAAATGACACCAAAGGCCGAGACACTGATCCACAAAACCTTGCGTCCGGTGAAGGGTTTGGCTGGGGTTGCTGCGGTCATTGTCCGGCTCCATGAAAAACGGTGTTGGTATAGGCGCGGTCGCCGGTGACGGTATCTTCCACCCAGATGCGGATTTCGGCAAGCGTGCCTTTGGCCGAGGCCGATCCGACCGGGGCGGTCAGGAATACTTTGTGGCTGCCGGTTTCATCGGCGGGCACGATGATGGTGGTCGAGTCGGTTCCCTGCAAACTGACCTTCAGGTCGGGATCGCCGCTGACTGACAGGGCAAAGGGATGCTCGACCGGCTGTTTGTTGCGAATGCGCAGATCATAGGTGTTGCGGATCGACCCATCGGAAAGGGTGACAAAGACCGGATTGCGGATTGGCGACACGTTCAGATCAATCTCGGAGCGCATGAACAGCGCCACCACAAGAAGGATGCCGACCAGCGACCACAGGCCGGTATAGACCAGCGT
>JAURMY010000199.1 GCA_030830465.1 Alphaproteobacteria bacterium | reverse complement strand
TTTTTCATTGAATGCCGCCGCAACAGGCGCATGAAACAGGAGAAGCGGAATGATTTCCCGTCGTGATTTTCTTCAGGCAACCGTCGCAGCCTCGGCGATCTATGGCGCCTCGGGTGTGGGCAACTGGGCCAGACTGGCGGCACAGCAGGCCCTGACGCAGGATCAGCTTCTGGAATTTCAGCCGACCGGCAATGTCACGCTGATTCATATCACAGACATCCATGCGCAACTGAAACCGATCTGGTTTCGCGAACCGGAAATTAATCTGGGTGTTGGGGCGAACAAAGGCCTGCCGCCGCATGTGACCGGGGCCGATTTCCTGAAAATGTTCAACATGACCCCGGGCACGCCCGAGGCCTACGCCCTGACCTATGACGATTTCGCGGCCATCGCGCGGGGCTATGGCAAGATGGGGGGAATGGACCGCTGTGCGACCGTGATCAAATCGATCCGGGCCGAGCGCCCCGACGCCCTGCTGCTGGACGGCGGCGACACCTGGCAGGGCAGCTATACCGCGCAAATGACCGCCGGGCAGGACATGGTGGACGTGATGAACGCGCTGAAACCAGACGCGATGACCAGCCACTGGGAATTTACCCTGGGCGTCGACCGGGTGAACGAGATCGTCGATACATTGGATTTCCCGTTCCTGGGCGCCAATATTTTTGACAACGAGTGGAACGAACGCGCCTATGATCCTTACAAGTTCTTTGACCGGAACGGCGTGAAAATCGCGGTGATCGGTCAGGCCTTCCCCTATCTGCCGATTGCCAACCCGAAATGGATGTTCCCGGGCCTCAGCTTTGGCGTGCGCGAGGACAACATGGCCGAACTGGTGGCCGAAGTGCGTGCCAAGGGCGCCGATCTGGTGGTTCTGCTGTCGCATAACGGCTTTGACGTGGACCGCAAACTGGCCGGCAATGTGGATGGTATTGACGTGATCCTGACCGGCCACACCCATGACGCCCTGCCCGAACCGGTGATGGTGAACAAGACCATGCTGATTGCCTCGGGTTCAAACGGCAAGTTTGTCACCCGGCTGGATCTGGACGTGCAGAACAAACAGATCATGGGTTTCAAGCACAAGCTGATCCCGATTTTCGCCGACGTGATCGCGCCGGATGCCGAAGTTGCCGGTCTGATCGACGGGGCCCGCGCGCCCTATATGAACAAACTGACCGAAGTGATCGGCAAGACCGACAGCCTGATCTACCGGCGCGGCAACTTCAACGGCACCTGGGATGATCTGATCTGTAACGCCCTGATTGACGAGCGCGAAGCAGATATTGCCCTGTCGCCCGGTTTCCGCTGGGGGCCGAGCCTGCTGCCGGGCGATGACATCACCCGCGAGGATATTTTCAACGCGACCGCGATGTCCTATCCCAACGCCTATCGCTCTGAGATGACCGGGGAAACCATCAAGATCATTCTGGAAGACGTGGCCGACAACCTGTTCAATCCCGATCCCTATTACCAGCAGGGCGGCGACATGGTGCGCGTCGGCGGCATGGGATATTCCATTGATGTCAATCAGCCGATCGGCAGCCGCCTGACCAACATGACCCTGCTGAAAACCGGCGAGGCGATTGATCCGGCGAAAACCTATACGGTGGCCGGATGGGCCTCGGTGAACGAAGGCACAGAGGGACCGGCAATCTGGGATGTGATCGAAAGCTATGTGCGCCGCAAGGGCACGGTTTCGATTGACCCGAACATGTCGGTCAATGTCACCGGAATCTGAACCTTCGCGGTTGTGATTTGGGCCGCTCGTGCCAATGTGCTATGAAGTTCTGAAACGAAGAGGGAGAACACCATGTTACGTCGAACCTTACTTGCCGCACTGGTTGGATTGGGCCTGGGAACCACCGCGCAGGCCGAAGAGGTCGCCGGAAACGGGCTGCATCACCAGCCGTGGTTTCTCGACAGCTTTCTGGAATTTGGCGATGACCTGAAAGATGCCGCGGCGCAGGGCAAGGACCTGATGGTGATCATCGAACAGGAGGGCTGCCCCTATTGCCGCGAATTGCACAGGGTCAACTTCGCGCGCCCGGAAATCACCGACTATATCCAGGCGCATTATGTTGTCGTTCAGCTTGACCTTTACGGATCGCGCGGCACGGTGGACTTTGACGGCGAAGCGTTGGAAGAAAAGGATCTGGTGTTCAAATGGGGCGCGCAGTTCACCCCGACAACGATCATTTTCTCGGCCGAAAATGCCGGGGCTGCAACCGCGCGCGACGCCGAAGTGTTTCGTATGCCGGGCTATCTGAAGCCGTTTCATTACATGACATCGCTCGAATATGTCGCGACCGATGCCTATAAGAACGAAGGCTTCCAACGCTATCTGAAGGCCAAGATCACCGATCTTGAAGCCCGTGGAATCACCGCCGACGTGTGGTGAACCGTGACAGGGCGCGCCGAAGCGGTTGCACGTGCACAGGACTGGGTGCAATCCGGCGGGTTCGCGCGTGATCTGGGCCGATTGGTTGCGATCAAAAGCGAAAGCCAAAATCCCGCCTCGGCCCCCGAATTGGCGCGGTATCTGACCGAGGGTGTCGCACCGATCCTTGCCGATCTGGGATTTACCCATCAACAGCATGAACTTCCCGGCAGCGGCCCGATCCTGACAGCAGAGCGGCTGGAGGATGCGGCATTGCCGACGATCCTGATCTATGGCCATGGCGATGTGGTGAACGGCCAGGCGGGCCGGTGGAAAGACAGGCGCGATCCGTTTGAAGTCACCCAGGACGGCGACCGGCTTTACGGGCGCGGCACGGCAGATAACAAGGGCCAGCATCTGATCAATCTTGGCGCGCTGGGCTTTGTGCTGGCGGTGCGCGGCCGGCTGGGGTTCAACGTAAAATGCCTGATTGAAACATCCGAGGAAACCGGTTCGGCCGGCCTTGACGGCTTTATCGCAGCGCAGGCCCAGAATCTGGCGGCGGATGCGCTGATCGCGTCGGACGGCCCGCGCCTGCAACCCGATGTCGCGACGGTCTTTACCGGGTCGCGGGGCGCAATCAATTTCACCCTGCGTGTGCCCCTGCGCGATGGGGCCAACCATTCCGGCAACTGGGGCGGCCTGCTGGCGGATCCCGCAATCATCCTGTCCCACGCCCTGGCCTCGATCACCGATGCGCGCGGGGCGATCAAGATACCGGAGTGGCGGCCAGACAGCCTGACGCCAGCGATCCGTGCAATCCTGCGTGACCTGCCTGTTGGCGGCGGCGGTGCCGCCCTGTCAAAAGACTGGGGCGAGCCGGGCTTGTCTGCGGCGGAACGGGTGTTTGGCTGGAATGCCTTCTCGGTTCTGGCGCTGGATCACGGCATCCCTGACGCGCCGCAAAACGCGATTGCCGGGATGGCCTCGGCGACCTGTCAACT
>JAURMY010000198.1 GCA_030830465.1 Alphaproteobacteria bacterium | reverse complement strand
TCTCCATGCCTGACTGGCGCCACCATTCCCGGGCCCCGGGATGGGCCAGGAACTGCCGGAAGGCGCCCCGCCCGGCACGTTCGGCTTCGCCCTCTTGCAAGAGGTTTGAATCATTCACCAGAAGAAAGCTGTCATAGGCGGAGCATCGCCAACCTGTTTCGGGTCTTGTGGCTGTCTAGATGTTTTTGAAGAGCACTCCATCCACCATGCCCCGCCTGAAAGGTTACCGCTTCCCACGCGAGATGGTCGCCTATGCAGTCTGGGTCTACCACCGCTTCGCGCTCAGCACGGCTGATGTCGAGGACTTGCTCGCCGAACGAGGTGTGACAGTCAGCCGGGAGACCGTCCGGAAATGGGTGAAACGCTCTGGGTGCCATTTCGCCAATTGTATCAAACGCGATAGGCCTTCGGCGGCCGACACGTGGCATTTGGACGAAGTCGTCATCCCGATAAACGGCCGCAAATACGGGCTCTGGCGGGCAGTAGACGCGAACGGGGATGTGCGGGACATCCTCGTGAAACCTCGGCGCAATGCCAAAGCCGCGCGACGTTTCCTAAAGCGACTGATCGCCCGGTTCGGCGAGGCCCGGGTCATCATAACGGACAAGTTGCGCAGCTATTTCAACCCTATCCGCGAGCCTGCACCGAACGCGGATCATCGCACACACAGGGGTTTGAACAATCGGATTGAGGGCTCACACAGGCCGACACGAAGGCGCGAGAACGTGAAGGGCCGGTTCAAATCACCCCGACAGGCACAGAGGTTTCTCACCGCTCACGATCAGGCAAACACGATCTTCCGCCCCCGCCGCTATCGGATCTCCGCAATCTCTTACCGTCACGCCAGGGCCGATGCGTTCGACCTCGGGAATACCTATGCAGTGGAAATGACCGCTTGAGAACTCGGCGGCTCGGTCTTCTCAATCACACGAGAACAAGTTGGCAATGCCGTTCGAACAGTTCAGTCAAACTACCTCAATAATCTGATTGAGCACCCCTCTCGGTGATTGCTGCGCATTCACCTGCCGGTCAAGGGATCATAGATTCGTAAAAAGGCGGATACGGAAAATGGGCGGATTCGGTTCATTTTCCGGAGCAGCATGAACGCTATGAGGAATCAAAGTCGCAAACATGATCCGCAAAAGACAGTTCGAATATCCATGCTTATCAAGATTTCAACAATTCGCACAGCTTGCCGGATAATTCTGTCTTGGGTTAGGACCAAGGCAGCGTCAGCTCAACTTTGCGACACTACTCCTGGATCGGCGTGGTCGCAACACGCGCGGTCACGTAACGGCAGCGGTGGCAGCGCGGGGCGGATGCCACCGAAATCCGGATTACATATCAAAGATATCTACGCATATTTCCCAGCCGAGATATCGGTCGCAACTTATTGAGGGGCTCAAATCTTGGAGTCTTGCAAAACGGGCCGTCATTCTTGTACGCTACAGTACGGTATTGTATCGCACTAAGTGGTCGGCAACCAGGTTTCAGGAATTTGAAGGGGACGCCCAGGTCACCGCCTTCTGAACGGCCTGAGAAAAGGAAAACGCAGATGGACGCCCAGGACTCATTGGACCTGACCCGAGTCGGCCCGGGCACCGTTATGGGCGACTATATGCGGCGCTATTGGATTCCCGCCGCCAGATCTTGCGAGGTTACAAAAGACGGCGACCCGATGCGCCTGATGTTGCTTTGCGAAAAACTGATCGCCTTTCGCGACAGTCAGGGGCGGGTCGGGATCATGGACCAGCGCTGTCCGCATCGCTGCGCCAGTCTGTTCATGGGCCGCAACGAGGCGGGCGGCATCCGCTGCGTCTATCACGGCTGGAAATTCGACGTGGACGGCAATTGCACCGACATGCCGAACGTCCCCGAAGCGCGGGAGTTTCGTGACCGGGTCAAAGCCAAGGCGTATAAGACACATGAGGCGAATGGCTTGATCTGGGTCTATATGGGGCCGGATCAGGCCAACCCGCCGCCCCTGCCGATGATCGAGGCGACGATGATGCCGGATGCCGAAATCTGGTGCCTGATGCGGGATTGCAATTGGATGCAGGCGCTTGAGGGGGATATCGACACCAGCCATGTCGGCTTTCTGCACGCGGGTGCGATCCAGCCGGATGATCTGGACGACGATCACCCGATGCGCCCGACGGTGGTGAACCGCGCGCCGGAATATCGGGTCAAGCAGACCGACTGGGGCATGATGTATGGCGGCTACCGGATGAACGACAATGGCCAGATGTCCTGGCGGATCGCGCATTTCATGTTTCCGTTCTGGACCCAGACCCCGAACAACCGCTTTGCCACCCGCGCCATTGCCCGTGCCTGGGTGCCGATTGATGACGAACATTCGATGCTGTTTGACATCACCGGCGGGGTGGACGAGGGCAACCCGGCCTATAAATCCCGTTTCAAGACCGGTGAATTGCTGTTTGACAAGTTCGACTATGCCCCGACCGGCACCGGCTGGTATGACCGCTGGCGCTGTGTCGATGACGAACGCAACGACTGGGGCATCGACCGCGATCTGCAACGCAACGGCAAACAGTTCACCGGGATTGCAAACATTACCATTCAGGATCAGGCCGTGACCGAAAGCATGGGGCCGATCACCGATCATTCCTTTGAAAATCTGGCCCCGTCTGATGCGATGGTGGCGCGGACACGGCGGCGGGCGCTGGCCGCAGCGCGGGCCTTGCGCGAGGAAGGTGTGGTTCCGGCAGGGGTTGACGATCCGTCGATCTTTTACCGCGCCCGCGCCGGATCGTTCCTGCATGACCCTTCCGCCTCGCTGGACGATGCATATACCGCCGCCTTGAAACTGGCGACACGCTGGCCGGACGGAGCGTAAGGATGAGCCAGATTGACATCCCGCAAAACGGATCGTTTCGCTTTGATGGCCGGGTTGCCCTGATCACCGGCGGTGCGCGCGGCGTTGGGGCCGCGATCGGGCGCGAATTGCACGCCGGCGACTGCAAGATTGCCGTGACCGACGTGGATTTTGCGGCCGCAACCGCGACCGCGCAGTCGCTTGATGCCAGCGGCGAAACCGCCATCGCGATCCGGCTTGACGTGCGCAGCAAGGCGGATTTTCTGGCGGCACGCGACCAGACCCTTGCGAAATGGGGCAAGATCGACATCGTGGTCAACAATGCCGGCTGGGCCAAACGCACCCCGACCCAGGACATCACGCCCGAGGAATTTGACGATATCACCGCCGTCAACATGCGCTCGGTCTTTCTGTCCTGCCAGATTTTCAGCGAACATATGCGCGCCAACGGCTATGGCCGGATCGTCAACATCACCTCGTTGGCCGGGCAGAATGGCGGCACCGTGGCTTCGCCGCATTATGCCGCGTCCAAGGCCGGGGCGATTATGCTTACCAAGTATTTCGCCCGCTATCTGGCCGAGACAGGTGTCACCGTAAACGCGATTTCACCGGGGCCGATTGACACCGCGAAACAACGCCTGTCGCAGGAACAGATCGCCTCGGTCGAGGCGCAGGTGCCTGTCGGGCGGTTCATGAATGTCAGCGAAATCGCGGCCGCCGCTGCCTTGTTGGCCTCGGATCGCGGCGGGTTTTTCGTTGGCGCAACGCTGGATATGAACGGGGGATTGTACCTGCGGTAGGCCCTGCCTGCCCGCCAAGGTACGGATCGCCATTTTTGGAATGGAGTGCTCTGATGTTT
>JAURMY010000197.1 GCA_030830465.1 Alphaproteobacteria bacterium | reverse complement strand
TGTCGACATGCCGGTTCACCCTGTCCGAGGTCAGTATCCGGGTGTTTCTGGTGACCTGACCCTGCCGGAAACCGTGCGGTTTGACCGAACCCGTCGCCAAACCGCCATGTCGGCCTAATCTGTGGTTATAGTTGGTCAAATCTTACCAATCTGTAACTTTTCGGTCGTTGTTTTCGGTCTATTCCTCACCAGATTGACGCCACCGGCACCTGCCTTTGCGGCATGCGCCCGCGTCATCTTTTCACCCCGAGGCCTAAGCCCGAGAATAGGAATACCCGTGCTACCGATTGAACATATCCACCCGATGATCGTCCATTTTCCCATCGTTTTCGGCCTGTCACTGGCCGCCTTTGACCTGATCGTGCGTCTGCGCGGCAAACCCATCGGCGGCCGTGGAACCATGGCCAATATATCGGTCAGCCTTGCACTGCTGGCCGGTATCAGCGCCATGATCGCGGCGACTTTCGGCGATATGGCACTGGGGGTCGCACTGGCCAAAGGCGGGCCGGTGGCGGCACTGGATTTCCACGACATGCTGGGCAGCACAACCTCAACCGTTCTGGCGGTCTGGGCGGCGCTGCGCGCGGCGGGCTGGTGGTTCAGGGTCCCGCTGGACGGCTTGCGCGGCGCGGCCGTGGTGGCGGTTGAACTGGCCTTTTGTGCCCTGATCCTGGCCACGGCCTTTTACGGCGGTCAATTGGTCTATGAATACGGTGTTGCGATCAGCCACCCCTAAGGAAGGGGCCAAAGGATCGCAGCCTGATCCTGTGATGATGCAAGGCCAGGGCAGTTTCACGCCGCCTTGGCGTCCGCCTCAAGCCGGATCAGCGCGGCACCGGCGTCAACCTGTGCGCCTTCCGTCACCAGAACCTCCGCCACCGTGCCGTCGCGCAGCGCGGTCAGGGCATGTTCCATTTTCATGGCTTCCAGCACCGCCAGCTTGTCACCGGCGGTCACGCTGTCGCCCGCAGCGACGAACACCGCCTTGACCAAACCGGGCATCGGTGCCTCAACCAGATTTCCATCGCCATGCAGGCCCGCGGTCCGGTCCAGTGGATCGACCAGATCAAAATGCCAGGCTTGCCCGGCAAAGACGCTGATTTCAGCGCCATTCACCGCCAGTTTGGCCTGAAATTTTTGCCCGTCAACCATCCAGCCGCCGTCCGCCTTTTCCAGCGTCAAGCGCGCCGATCCAACCGTCACGCCGAAGGCCCCTTTGCCCAGGGTTTCAATCTGCACCGCCAGATCCTCGCCGTCATGGCGCAACATTACGGTTCGGCCAAGCGGCTGCCACAAGGAAAATCCTGTCGCCCAATCTGTGGTCAGATGCAGATCCCCTGCGGCCAGTCCGGCCAGCGCGGCCACGGCGGTGGGCATTTCGGGTTGCCAGACCAGTGCCGGCAAATCCCGCTCGATCAACCCGGTATCGACATCCCCCGCGGCAAATCCCGGATGCCGGGACAGCGCCGCCAGAAAGGTCAGATTGGTGACCGAACCGGCAACCTCGGTCTGGCTCAACGCCTGTTCCAACTGCTTCAGCGCTGTTTCGCGGCTGGGGCCGTGCACGATCAGCTTGGCAATCATCGGGTCGTAAAACGGCGAAATCTCATCCCCGGCCCGAACCCCGCTGTCGGCCCGTGCCTGCGGCGGAAATGTCAGATGGTTCAGACGCCCGGTGGCCGGCAAAAAGCCCTTGGGCACATCCTCGGCATATAGGCGCGCCTCAAAGGCATGGCCGTTGATCGCCAGTTGATCCTGCGTCAGAGGCAAGTCATCGCCCGCAGCGACGCGCAACTGCCACTCCACCAGATCGACACCGGTGATGGCCTCGGTCACCGGATGTTCAACCTGCAATCGGGTGTTCATCTCCATGAACCAGAACCGGTCGGCGCGCAGACCGTCGCTGGCATCCACGATAAATTCAATGGTGCCCGCACCGGCATAGCCGATCGCCTCGGCCGCCTTCACTGCCGCCGCCCCCATCGCCGCCCGCATCTGAGGGGTCATGCCCGGCGCGGGGGCCTCCTCAATCACCTTCTGGTGCCGCCGTTGCAAGGAACAGTCGCGCTCAAACAGATGCACCGCCTTGCGCCCGTCGCCGAACACCTGCACCTCGATATGTCGCGGTTTTTCAACATATTTTTCGATCAGAACCGCCGCATTGCCAAAGGCGGTCCGGGCCTCGCTGCGGGCACTGGCCAGAGCCTCGGCAAAGCCTTCGGGCGCGTTTACCCGGCGCATCCCCTTGCCGCCGCCACCGGCGACAGCCTTGATCAGAACCGGATAGCCGATCTTGGCCGCCTCGGCGGCCAGCAAGGCGTCGTCCTGTGCCGCGCCGTGATAGCCCGGCACCACCGGAACCCCCGATTGCTCCATCAGTTTCTTGGCGGCATCCTTCAGCCCCATGGCGCGAATGGCCGTGGCGGACGGCCCGATAAAGACCAGCCCGGCATGTGTCAAAGCCTCGACAAAATCCGGGTTTTCGCTCAGAAATCCATAGCCCGGATGCACCCCTTGCGCGCCCGTCGCCAAAGCCGCCGCAATGATCGCCTCGCCGCGCAAATAGCTTTGCGCCGGGGCCGAGCCGCCGATATGAACCGCCTCATCCGCCAGCGCCACATGCTTGGCGCGCCGGTCGGCATCGGAATAGACCGCCACCGTCTTCACACCCAGCCGCCGCGCGGTGGCGATAACCCGACAGGCGATTTCCCCCCGGTTGGCAATCAAGATCTTGTCAAACACAGGCCTCTCCCCGATGGAATGATCCTCCCCGCGCAGCGTCCGCGAAGGGGTTTCTGAAAATTTTCGTCGTCATGCCCCGCGCCCCGCCTCCGCAAAATCCGCGCCCCGGGCAAGGCAGGATTCCGCCTCGGCTACGATCCGGTGCAGGATGTCCGCCGCCGGTGCCGCCGCATAAACAAATGCCGCGGCCTCGCCGGCAAACACATTCGCCAGATCCATGTCCCCCGCCTGCAAGGCGGAGGCCCAGCGCGCGGGCATCTCCGGCGCCGCCCGCAACGCTGCCTCGCTCCCGTGCCAGGCCTCGGTGAAGGCATTTCGCAACACCCGGCCGGAATAGCGCGGCGCCCAGTTCTTGCCGCGCACGATATCCACGACCGAAGTGCGTAAGGAGCCGTCGCCCCCGGCCGCAAGAACCGCCGCCTGCGCGTTCGGATGCAACAATGCCTCATGGGCCGCCAGAAATCCGGTGCCCACAACCGCACCGTCCGCCCCCAGCATCAGGCTTGCCGCCAGACCGCGGCCATCGGCGATACCGCCTGCCGCCACCAGCAAAGTCTCAGGCGCTGTTTGCGCCAGCATATCGGCCACTTCGGGCACCAAAGTCATGGTCGCGCGGACCGCGCCATGCCCGCCGGCTTCTGCCCCCTGTGCAACGATCACCCGCGCCCCGGCCTCGACCGCCCGCGCCGCATCGGCACAGGTCTGAACCTGACAGATCAAAGGAATACGCGCCGCGTGAATTTCCGCCGCAAAAGGCATCGGATCGCCAAAGGACAAAAACACGGCCACCGGCCGCCGCGCCAGCACCCGGCTCAGCAAGGCGGGCTGTTCGGCCAGAACCCAGGTGATGAAACCAATGCCGACCGGCACCGGCCCTGCTGCCTGAAACTGCGCCTCGATCCAGTCCGTGTCGCAATAGCCGCCGCCGATCAGGCCCAGACCGCCCGCCCGGCCAACCGCCGCGGCCAGCGCACCGCCGCCCGCGCCCGCCATCGGCGCGGATATCACCGGATGGCTGATCCCGAAGGCCTCGGTCAAACGGGTTTTCATCGCACCCCGCCCTTCTTGTGGCCGAAAATATCCCCGCCGGAGGCTCCCATATCTGCCACGCTCACATCCGAAAGACGCCAAAGCGCGTCTCTTCAATCGGGGCACACAGGGCCGCCCGCAGGGACAGGCCCAACACATCCCGGCTTTTGCGCGGGTCAATAACGCCATCATCCCACAACCGTGCCGAGGCATACAGGGGATGGGATTGCGTCGCGAACATATCCAAAGTCGGGCGTTTGAACGCGGCCTCCTCCTCAGCACTCCACTGGCCGCCGCCGCGCTCGATGCCGTCGCGTTTCACGCTGGCCAGAACCCCTGCCGCCTGTTCGCCGCCCATCACCGATATTCTGGAATTCGGCCAGGTCCACAGGAACCGGGGGCCATAGGCCCGCCCGGCCATACCGTAATTCCCCGCCCCGAAAGAGCCGCCGATCAGCATCGTGATTTTCGGCACCTTGGTGGTTGCCACCGCCGTCACCAATTTCGCGCCGTGGCGGGCGATCCCTTCGCTTTCATATTTCCGCCCCACCATGAAACCGGTGATATTTTGCAGAAAAACCAAAGGGATGCGCCGTTGCGAGCAAAGTTCGATGAAATGCGCGCCTTTTTGCGCACTTTCGCTGAACAGAACCCCGTTATTGGCGATGATGCCGACGGGAATGCCGAAAACATGGGCAAAGCCGCAGACCAGCGTTTCCCCGAAGCGCGCCTTGAACTCGTCAAACCGCGACCCGTCCACCAGCCGCGCGATCACTTCGCGGATGTCATAGGGCGTGCGCAGATCCGCAGGCACCACCCCCAACAGCTCCGCCGGATCATAGGCCGGATCTTCCGGTGCCTGCATATTCATCTGAACGGGCTTCACCCGGTTCAGCCCCGCAAGCGCCTCGCGCGCAAGGGCCAGCGCATGGGCGTCGTCCTCGGCCAGATAATCGGCAACCCCGGACAGGCGGGTATGGACATCGCCGCCGCCCAGATCCTCGGCGCTGACCACTTCGCCGGTCGCGGCCTTGACCAAAGGCGGTCCGGCCAGAAAAATCGTGCCCTGTTCGCGCACGATGATGGTCACATCCGACATGGCCGGCACATAGGCCCCGCCCGCCGTGCACGAGCCCATCACAACCGCGATCTGCGCGATGCCTTTGGCCGACATATTGGCCTGATTGTAAAAAATCCGGCCAAAATGATCGCGATCTGGGAAAACCTCGTCTTGCTGGGGCAGATTGGCGCCGCCGGAATCGACCAAGTAGATGCAGGGAAGATGGTTTTGCTCGGCGATTTCTTGGGCGCGCAGATGTTTTTTCACCGTCATCGGGTAATAGGTGCCGCCCTTTACGGTCGCATCGTTGCAGATGATCATGCAGTCATGCCCCATCACCTGCCCGATGCCCGCCACGATACCAGCGCAGGGGGCGGCCCCGTCGTACATGCCATGGGCGGCGGTCGCCCCCAGTTCCAGAAACGGGCTGCCCGGGTCCAGCAGGTTGGCCACCCGCGCGCGCGGCAGCATTTTTCCGCGCGCGACATGGCGTTCGCATGCGCGCGCGCCACCGCCTTCGGCGGCCTGCAACGCGGCCTCGGCCACCTGTTCCAGCGCGGCCAAATGGCCCGCCCGGTTGGCCTGAAAACTTTCCGAACTGGGGATGGCTTTTGATATCAGTTTCATTCGCTCTCCTGCGCCGCGCGGGCCTTCAGCTCTTTGCGGATTACCTTGCCTGTGACCGTCATCGGCAAGGCATCTAAAAAAGATATTTCTCTG
>JAURMY010000196.1 GCA_030830465.1 Alphaproteobacteria bacterium | reverse complement strand
GCATCCGTCAGCATCGGGCGTCCATCCTGCGAGGGGTCGGTCAGGCTGATCCGGATCAACCCGCCGCTCAGATCCGCCGCCAACAACAGAGTCTTGCCCTGCGACGACCGCCCTTCCAACAGGATCTGCCCTTCGTCCTCCAGCCGCTGCACCTGCGCCTCGACATCAGGGAAGTACAGCGACAGATAGCCGATCAGCCGCAACCAATGGCTGCCGCGCCCGCGGCTTGTCGCCAAAATCTGCCGGGCGGCGGGGGTTGCATCGATCAGCGTGTCGCCATCGAACAGAAACACCGTTCCTTCCCCGCCCTGCGCCGCCGCTGAAAAGATCGACGCCCCCACCTGCCGGGACGGCCCCTGCACGGCCTGCACAGTCAAAAGCCCCGCAATCGCGGCCACAAAGGCAATCAGCACCAACGCAAGCCCAAGCAGCCAGTCCAAAGCGACCCCTCCTGCAGACAGAACCATAGCCCTGAAGTATCAACTTAAGGATGTAATGGTTAAGGCAGCGTTAACGTTTAGAAACCCAAAACCTGCCGCCCCTGTCGCGCCTCAGCCAAGCGGCTGATTTTCCCCCAGCGGACCCCCGCTTTCGGCGCTGATTCGGTCCAGCGGCCAAACCACCTCGACAATCGCGCCCGACCGCTCGGGTCGCCCGCCTGTTGCCAGAAACGGGTCTGAGGAATTGGCAAACGACAACTCCGCCCCTGTGCGCTCCAGCAGCGTCTTGGCGATGAACAGGCCCAGCCCCATCCCCTCATACCCGGGCCGCCGCTTTGGCCCGGCCTCATCCCGACGGGACCGCAGAAACGGATCCCCGATCCGGCCCAGCACCTGCGACGAGAACCCATCCCCATCGTCGATGATCCGCAGCGTCAGGTTGGTTTCGGTCCAGCTTGCATCAATCCAGACCCGCGAATGCGCGAAATCGACCGCGTTCTGCACCAGATTGCGCAACCCATGAATCAACTCAGGCGCGCGCAGGATCAAGGGCTCGGCTGGCCCCACCATCGCTCCGGGGGCAAGGTCGAAACTCACCATCTTGTCGCGCCCCAAATGCGGCTCAGCGGCCTCGCGCAGCACCGCGCTCAGGGGCGCCGACCGCATGTGCAGATCATCCTTCCCCGCCTTGCCCATCGACCGCAGGATATCGCGGCACCGGTCGGCCTGCTCGCGGATCAGCCGCGCGTCATCGGCCAGTTCGGGCCGGTCTT
The DNA here is from genome assembly GCA_030830465.1 of Alphaproteobacteria bacterium. The sequence continues at coordinate 1,977 of JAURMY010000196.1, read as the reverse complement.
GCAACTCATCCAACATCTCAGTGCTGACCATCTTAATCGTGGCCAAGGGCGTGCCCAATTCATGCGCCGCCGCCGCCACCACGCCGCCCAGATCGGTCAGTTTCTGCTCGCGCGCCAGCGCCATCTGCGTCGCCAAAAGCGCGTCAGACATAGATCGCTTTTCCGCAGCCACCCGGTGCGAATAGATCCCCAGAAACACGATCCCGATCACCAAAGACAGCCAAAACCCAAACCCAATCAAGGGCGGCATCCGAATGGGTGCCCCGCCGCTCTGCATCGGCACCGCCAAGACGGCGAGGATCGACACAAACGCCACCGCCAGCGCCGCCAGAAACACCGTCGCCCGCAGCCGCAGCGTGCTGGCGCAGACCGTCACCGGCGCAAGGATCAACAGCGCAAAGGGGTTCGACAGGCCCCCAGTCAGGAACAAAAGAAAGGTCAACTGCGTCAGATCGAACAGCAGCGCCAACAGCGCTTCGGTCTCGCTCATCCGCTTGTTGGCGGGATACACCGCCACCAAAATCAAATTGGCAATGACCGCCACGCCCACCGCCATGAAACACAGCCCAAGCGGCAGGTCGATGTCATAAACCCGCGTGGCCACCCCAATCGCCACAAGCTGCCCGGCAATCGCCATCCAGCGCAACAGCACCAGCGTCTGAAGCCGCAGCCAATTGCCCCGCTCGGGGCGCAAAGCGTCAAGATGTCCTGCGGTTTTCATGACAATCGGCCTTGATGCGGATACTGTGATTGATAAGGCTGTGCTGGTACGGGTTCAACGCGAACCTGCGTGAACGGAGTGGGTGGGCATGACAAAACTCTATGCGGGTGCGGCGCTGATTGCGATGGCGGCATTGCTGGGCGGCACTTATTACGTGATCCAGTCCAATCAAAGCGCCGATATCTTTGCCGAATGTCGGGGTGGCGCCGTGGGCGGTGGCGCCATTGGCGGCCCAATGTCCTTGGTCAACGGCGATGGCCAAACCGTGACCGATGCCGAGATTTTCACCAAGCCAACGCTGCTTTATTTCGGCTACACCTTCTGCCCCGATGTCTGCCCGATGGACAACGCCCGCAATGCCGAGGCGATCGATATCTTGGATGAGTCCGGGTTTGACGTGCAGCCCGCCTTCATCTCCATCGATCCTGCCCGCGACACACCCGAGGTGGTGCGTGATTTTGCCGCAAACCTGCACCCCAAAATGATCGGCCTGACCGGCAGCGACGAACAGATCAAGGCCGCCGCGCAGGCCTATAAGGCCTATTACAAAAAGCAGGACGCGACCGACGAATTCTATCTGGTGGACCATTCCACCTTTACCTACCTCGTTTTGCCCGGTCATGGATTTGTTGAGTTTTTCAAGCGCGAGGACAGCGCCAGTGATATGGCAGCACGGACCGCATGCTTCGTCTCAAAGTCAGGATCGTGACCCTGCCATCGTTGCCCGGTTTGACCGGGCACCCCTCACGGCCTAGATTAAGCGCAGGCGGATATGGAAGGACTGGGAATGGTTGACGAACCCTCGGCCGAACTGGGAACAGATCGCAGCCTCTTGTTGGTGGATGATGATGAGGCGTTCGTAAAGCGTCTTGCCAAGGCTATGGAAAAACGCGGCTTTCAGCCCGAAACCGCCGCCAGTGTTGCCGAAGGCCGCGCCATCGCCGTTTCGCGCCCGCCCGCCTACGCCGTCGTGGACCTGCGGTTGGAAGACGGCAACGGCCTTGATGTCGTCGAAGCCCTGCGCGATCGCAGGCCCGATTGCCGGATCGTGGTGCTGACCGGCTATGGCGCGATTGCAACCGCCGTGGCCGCCGTAAAAATCGGCGCGACGGATTATCTTTCCAAACCGGCTGACGCCAACGACATCACCAACGCCCTTCTTGCCAAGGGCGAGGCGATGCCTGCACCGCCAGAAAACCCGATGTCGGCGGATCGGGTGCGTTGGGAACATATTCAGCGTGTCTATGAGATGTGTG
>JAURMY010000195.1 GCA_030830465.1 Alphaproteobacteria bacterium | reverse complement strand
TTCGCCTGAACATGAGCCACGGCAGCCATGCCGAACTGCGCGCGCGCCACGCCATCATTCGCGAGGTTGAGGCGGAATCCGGCCGTCCGATTGCCATTCTGGCCGATTTGCAGGGGCCGAAACTGCGCTGCGGAACCTTCGCCAATGGCAGCGAAGTGCTGGATGAGGGTGCTGATTTCCGGCTGGATCTTGATCCGGCGCAGGGTGACGCAACGCGGGTCTGCCTGCCGCATCCCGAAATTTTCGCAGCCCTGTCGCAAGGCGACGCGCTGTTGGTCAATGATGGCAAGATCCGGCTTAAGGTGGAAAACTGCGGCAGCGATTTTGCCAATTGCAAAGTGATGGTCGGCGGCGAGATTTCCAACCGCAAAGGGGTGAATGTGCCCGATGCGGTGTTGCCGCTGGCGGCCCTTTCGGCCAAGGACCGGGACGATCTGGAATTCGCCTGTGCGCTTGGGGTGGACTGGCTGGCTTTGTCATTCGTCCAACGTGCCGATGACGTGACCGAGGCGCGCAAACTGGCCGGCGGGCGGGCCGCGATCCTGTCCAAGATCGAAAAACCCGCTGCGGTCAAAGCGTTTGACGAGATTTTGGCGGTGTCTGACGGGATCATGGTGGCGCGCGGCGATCTGGGCGTTGAACTGCCGGTGCAGAACGTCCCGCCGATCCAGAAGCGGCTGGTCAAGAAATGCCGCCACGCGGGCAAACCGGTGATCGTCGCGACCCAGATGATGGAAAGCATGATCACCTCGCCGGTGCCGACGCGGGCCGAAGTCTCGGATGTGGCGACGGCGATTTATGAAGGGGCCGATGCCGTGATGTTGTCGGCCGAAAGTGCGGCAGGCGACTATCCGGTGGAAGCGGTCGCCACGATGAACAATGTCGCGATTGAGGTTGAGCGTGACCCGACCTTCCGCGAGGAGATTGAAGCGACGCGAACCGCCTCGCGGCAAACGGTGGCCGATGCGATCACGGTGGCCGCACGGGAAATCGCCGAAACCGCCGATGTGCGGGCGATCTGCTGCTTTACCCATTCAGGCACAACCGCCCTGAAGGTGGCGCGCGAAAGGCCGCGCGTGCCGATCATCGCCCTGACGCCGCTGGTCGGCACCGCGCGCCGCCTGTGCCTGTCCTGGGGCATGCACTGTGCGATGACTTCAAAGGTCGGGCGGTTCAAGGCGGCGGTTGTCAACGCCGCACGGGCCGCGAAGGTGTATGATTTCGGCGGTGACGACGATCTGATCGTTGTGACAGCGGGCATTCCGTTCAATATGGCGGGGACGACGAACATCCTGCGGGTGGCGCAGATCAACATGCGACTGGTCGAGGATATCGATTCTGATTGAGTGAAACAGTGGGGGCGTAATGAGTTTTGACATTCTCTTGGTGACCGGCAGCATTCTGGCGGTTCTGTCACTGGTTTCGATCCTGAATGCGCTGATCGAAAAACGACGGCCGCGCGTCGCATCGGTTGTGGTGGTGATTTCGGGCGGCATGCTGGTTGTGGCGGCGGGCAGGGCGCGGGACGGCTTTCAGTTCAGCGACATTCCCAATGCCTATATCAACATGATCGCGATGATCCTGAATTAGGCGGGGCACAATGACGATCCTGAAGCGCCTGTTGTTCCTGTCGGTTGTCGGTGCGTTTTCGCCGGTTTCGGCGGCTGATCTCTCAGGCCCTGTCGATGTTGCGCTTGTGCTGGCTGTGGATGTTTCAAGCTCGATGGACCGCGCGGAATTGCAGCTTCAGCGGTCAGGCTATGGAGCGGCGATTTCCGACCCTGACGTGGCGCAAAGCCTGATTGGCGGGCCGCTGCACAGGATCGCCCTGATCTATGTGGAATGGGCCGATCCGACGAAACAGGTTGTCACGATCGACTGGCAGGTGATCGACAGTGTCGCCGCGGCCCAGGCCTTTGCGGCACAGCTTGCCCTGAAACCCTTGGTCAGCGGCACGGATACATCCATTTCCGCTGCCCTTCGGTTTTCGGCGGATCAGTTTGACCGCCTGCCGGTTCCTGCCGACCGGATGATTATTGATATCTCCGGCGACGGACCGAATACCGCCGGGCCGCATGTGGCGCCGGTGCGCGATCGTATTGTGGCGCGCGGCATTGTCATCAACGGTATACCGATCGAGATCAACGCCGAACCGCTTGACCCCGCCAGGGGCACAACGCTGGCGGATTATTACCGCGACTGCGTGACCGGCGGGCCGGGTGCCTTTGTTGTCACGGCCTCAACCATCCGTGGCATGGCCGATGCGATCCGCCGCAAACTTGTGCTGGAAGTCGCAGGAAATTCCCCCGGGGCAGAATTGGTTTCCGTTGCCGCCAGCGCGCCCGCCGACTGTACATTCGGGCAAAAGGATTTTTACGAATAAGCCGCGGCAAAAGGCTGACTTTGCCCCTTGTCAAGATTTCCGCCTGCCCCTATACACCCCACTTCCATTGGCATGGCCGGCTGAAAGGGCTGCCGAGTCGTGCTTAAGACCCATTCCTGACGTTAGGAGACGGAAATGCCCAAAATGAAGACCAAGTCAGGCGCGAAAAAGCGCTTCACGGTGACGGCCAACGGCCGCATCAAAACTGGCCAGGCCGGCAAACGCCACGGCATGATCAAACGCTCGACGAAATTCATCCGTAACGCCCGCGGCACCACGCTGCTGTCGCCCGCGGACGAGAAGATCGTCAAGAAATACATGCCCTACGCGCGCTAAGAGGAGCCTGAACCATGTCCCGAGTTAAAGGAGGCGTTGCCTCGCACGCCCGCCACCGCAAAGTTGTCAAGGCCGCCAAAGGCTATTACGGCTCGCGGTCCCGCAATTTCCGCACCGCCACACAGGCGGTCGACAAAGCCAACCAATATGCCACCCGCGACCGCAAGAACCGCAAGCGCAACTTCCGCGCCCTGTGGATCCAGCGGATCAACGCGGCTGTGCGGGCATTTGACGAATCGCTGACCTATTCGCGCTTCATCAACGGCCTGTCGCTGGCGGGGATTGAAGTTGACCGTAAGGTTCTGGCCGATCTGGCCGTGCATGAGCCCGAAGCCTTCGGCGCGATCGTGACCCAAGCCAAGGCCGCTCTGGCCTAAGCCATCAAAGCGTTCAGCGAAAAGCCCGCGCCGGAAACGGTTGCGGGCTTTTCTGTTTCTTGCGCGGCCCGGTTTGTCAAAGGCCGTCGCGGGTGCTGTTACCGCCGGGAAAAGGGCAAACGGCAACAAAACGTTTGACCTGTCCGAAACCGCCTGTTTCGATGTGGCTTGAAGGGGTGAACCGCTGATAGACCCGATCCGCTGGCGCTGTGGTTGCGGTGGCACCCAATATTGGATCCGGGGAAGTCCTGACACCTCCCCTAACGCGCAATCGCGCCGCCCTGGACCGGAGATCCCGATATGACCTCGAACCTGCTTGTGATCCTGTCTGATGAGCATCAGGCCCGCGCCATGGGGTGTGCCGGGCATCCTTTCGTGAAAACCCCGAATCTGGATGCGCTTGCCGCGCGGGGGATGCGGTTCACCGATGCCTACACGCCCTGTCCGATCTGCGTGCCCGCCCGCGCCAGTTTTGCGACCGGGCGGCATGTGCATGAAAACCGTTTGTGGGATAATGCCATGCCCTATACCGGCACGCCCAAGGGCTGGGGACATGCGTTGCAGGCCAAAGGTGTTCCGGTCGAATCCATCGGCAAATTGCATTACCGCGACGCCGAGGATGACGCCGGGTTTGACGTTGAACATATCCCCATGCAGGTGGTGAACGGTGTCGGCATGGTCTGGGCCTCGATCCGGGCCGAGGGCGAACGCACTTTGCCGCCGGGCGGGGGGCGGATGCTGGGGCCGCAAATCGGTTCGGGCAGCTCGAAATACACGGAATATGATGCCGCCGTCACGGAACGCAGCATCGCGTGGCTTAAAGACAGGGCGACCTCGGGCGACGCCCGGCCCTGGTGTCTTTATGTCGGATTGGTGGCCCCGCATTTTCCCTTGGTCGCGCCCAAAGCGTTTTACGATCTTTACCCGCTTTCCGGCTTGCCAGAGGTCAAGTTGCATCCTTCAACCGGCTATCGGCGGCATCCCTGGGTCGAGCGCCAAAACGACAGCATGGACAGCGAGGCGGCCTTTGAAAATCGTGAAGAACGCTTGCGCGCGATGGCGGCCTATTACGGATTGTGCAGCTGGATGGACCACAATGTCGGCCGTATCCTGTCGGCGCTGGAGGCGAGCGGTGCGTTGGACAACACCACGGTGGTTTATGCCTCGGACCACGGCGACAACGTCGGTGCGCGCGGATTATGGGGGAAATCGAATTTCTATCAGGAAAGTGTGCATATCCCGATGATCATGGCCGGCCCGGATATGCCGGTGGGGACCTGTGACACACCGGTCAGTCTGCTTGACCTTTCAAAAACCATCGCGCG
>JAURMY010000194.1 GCA_030830465.1 Alphaproteobacteria bacterium | reverse complement strand
TCATGGCCGCCGGTCTGGACCCGAAAAAGTCGATCCTGTTCAACCAGTCACAGGTTTCAGCCCATGCCGAACTGGGCTGGGTTTTCAACTGTGTCGCCCGTATGGGCTGGCTGAACCGGATGACCCAGTTCAAGGACAAGGCCGGCAAGAACTCGGAAGCGGTGTCTGTCGGCCTGTTTGCCTATCCGGCGCTGATGGCTGCCGATATTCTGGTCTATCACGCAACCCATGTACCGGTGGGCGAGGATCAGAAACAGCATCTGGAACTGACCCGCGACATCGCACAGAAGTTCAACAATGATTACGGCGTCGATTTCTTCCCGCTGACCGAACCGGTCATCGAGGGGGCGGGCACGCGCGTCATGTCCCTGCGCGACGGCACCAAGAAAATGTCGAAATCCGACCCTTCGGATATGAGCCGGATCAACCTGACAGATGACGCAGACACCATTGCGAAAAAAATCCGCAAGGCCAAGACCGACCCGGAACCCCTGCCCGACAACCTGAAAGCTCTGGAAGGCCGGGCCGAGGCGCGCAATCTGGTGAACATCTATGCCGGTCTGTCGGGTCAGACGCCCGAGCAGGTGGTTCAGGCCCATGCCGGCCACCAGTTCGGCCAGTTCAAACCGGAACTGGCGGATCTGGCGGTATCGCAACTGGCGCCGATCTCGGCGGAAATGGCGCGTCTGATGGGCGATATCGCTGAAATCGACCGGTTGCTGGGTGACGGCGCCGACCGCGCGGCGGCGATTGCCAATCCGATCCTAGAAAAAACCTATGACATTCTGGGTTTTGTACGCTCGCGGCAGGTCTGAAATCTGCGCCTTGCAATGCAAAACCCGGGAAAGTACCTTTTCACGGTCGCGATTTTTGGAAGGATGAAGGATGCGTATTTTTTCTGGCGTTGCACTGGCAATCGCTTTGGCTTCGGCTTCGCAGGCAAATGCCGCGGAATTCAAGATTTCCTTTGATTGGAAAGGCTTGGCCCTGTGCTTTACCGGTTCCCCCAATTTGGTTGATAATCCGGAATTCGCGGTTTCCGGTCTGCCTGCCGGCACCCAGTTTGTGCAGTTCAAAATGACCGACAAGAATGTTCCCAACTTCGATCACGGCGGCGGTGTGGTCGCAATGACGGCGAACGGTAAAGTGCCCAAAGGCGCGTTCAAATATCTCAGCCCCTGCCCGCCGGGCAGCAAGCACAAATACGAATGGACGGCCACCGCCAAAGACAAAAAGGGCTGGGGTGCGAAAACACTGGGCGTCGCAAAGGCGTCAAGGATGTATCCCGAATAAGGGATTCCCGCGCGCTTTGGCTGGACCTTCGTTCAGGCCGGTGTTTAGATGCGCCGGAATCAAACGAGGTCCAACATGGCATTCAGCACCAATATCCGCACCTATTTTGAAGGCACCTGGCATAATGGCAACGTGCCGATCATGCGGTCGGCGGACCATGGTGCCTGGCTGGGCTCGACCGTCTTTGACGGCGCACGTCAGTTTGAGGGCCTGACCCCTGATCTGATGGCCCATTGCCAGCGGGTGAACCGCAGCGCCGCGGCCCTGGGCCTGACCCCGACGCACAGCGCGGAGCAGATTTTTGACATCGTCAAGGAAGGCCTGAAGCTGTTTGAAAAAGACGCCGCGGTCTACATAAGGCCGATGTATTGGGGCATTGACAGTGGTCTGGCCGGGATCGTGCCCATGGAAGACATCACCGGGTTCTGCGTCTGCCTTGAAGAAGCGCCCATGGCCGCCGCCAGCGCCGGTGCGACCCTGACAACCACGCAGTTCCACCGGCCGATTCTGGCGGATTCGGTGTGCAACGCCAAGGCCGGATGTCTGTACCCCAACAATGGCCGGATGTTGAAAGAGGCCGCGGCCAAAGGTTTCAGCAACGCGCTGGTGGCCGATGCTCTGGGCAATGTCGCGGAAAGCGCCTCGGCCAATGTGTTCATGGCGCGGGACGGCGAAATTTTCACCCCTGCCGCAAACGGCACCTTTCTGGCCGGCATCACCCGTGCGCGCCATATCAACCTGCTGAGCCAGGCCGGGAAAACCGTCCACGAAGCGGTGCTGAGTTTTGACGACTTCCGCAGCGCGGATGAGGTTTTCCTGTCCGGCAACATGTCCAAAATCACACCCGTCACCGCCTTTGACAGCGTGAACTACCAGCACGGACCGGTCACGAAACTGGCGCGTGAGCTTTATTGGGACTGGGCGCATTCGGCCAAATCCTGACCACAGAACAGCCTGACGTCATGTCGCAAGGAGCGCCTGTATGCTTGCGTCGCCCCCCAAGTTCAGCGATGATTTCGCCGTAGATTGCGGAAAGGATTCCCATGCGCAAGTTTCTGGTCATTCTGGACAATACAACTGAATGCCTCAATGCGATGCGGTTTGCGGCGCTGCGGGCGGCCCATACCGGGGGGGGTGTCACCATCCTGGCGATCATTCCGCCGGATGAGTTCAACCACTGGATCGGGGTTGCCGACATCATGCGCGAAGAGGCGCGTGACCGTATTCACGCCCATTTTGAGGTCTTCGCCAAACGCATGCGCGAAGTCGAAGGGATCGACCCCGAACTGGTGATCCGC
>JAURMY010000193.1 GCA_030830465.1 Alphaproteobacteria bacterium | reverse complement strand
TGGACACCGCCGCATTTCTGGGCGCTGGCCCTGTTCATGAATGACGATTATTCCAAGGCGGGCGTGCCGATGTTGCCGGTGACCCACGGCAAGCGCGAAACCCGCAAGCAGATCCTGATCTACACGGTCTTGCTGGCGCCGGTCGGCCTGCTGCTGGCCTTTACCCCAATCGGCGGTCCGGTCTATTTTGCGGTTTCCGCCGTTCTGAACGCCCTGTTCCTGATCGGCGCGATTGCCCTGTGGCGGCGGCCCGAAGCATTGGCCGAGGCTGATAAATACGCGCGCGAGCGCAAGTTTTTCCGCCTGTCGCTGTTTTACCTGTTTTTGCATTTCACCGGCCTGTTGATCGAGGCATCGATCCGCTGGGCGGGATTTGACTGGGGCTTCTGGCCCCATTGGGGGCTGTGATGGCCATTACCAAGGACCACGACCTGCATCTGCGGCGACGCAAGCGCAATCTGTGGCTGGGCCTGACGCTGGGCGCTTTTGTGGCGCTGGTGTTCGGCATCACCATGGTCAAGCTCGGCCATGGTGAAATGATGGAGGCGTTTGACCATTCGTTGCGCCCCTCGCTGATCGAGGGCAACAAATGAGCACAACCCCCTCCAACAGCCGGATTGCGGTCAGGCTGGTCATGATCGTCGCCTTCATGGGCGCCATGTCCTTTGCCTCGGTGCCGTTTTACAACTGGTTCTGCCGCGTCACCGGCTGGGGCGGGGAAACCAATGTCGCCGAAAAAGGCAGCGACGTGGTTCTGGACCGGACGATCACCGTAAGGTTTGACGCCTCGCTTGAACGCGGCATGCCCTGGGAATTCAAACCGGTCCAGCAAAAGATGACCCTGAAGATCGGCGAAACTGGACTGGCCTTTTTTGAGGCCTATAATCCGACCGACAAAGCGATCGCCGGGACCGCCAGCTATAACGTCGCGCCGTTTTCGGCCGGGTATTATTTCGACAAAATCGCCTGTTTCTGCTTCACAATGCAGGTTCTGCAACCCCAAGAACGGGTGCAGATGCCGGTGACGTTTTACGTTGACCCGGAAATCGTGAACGACGCAGAAGCCAAGCATGTGGACGAAATCACCCTGTCTTATACGTTCCACGTGGCCGAATTGCCGCAGGCCGAGGTAAGCCTTGTCCAGACACCAACGAATCCGCTAAATTGAGCCGAAAATAGGGAAGAACACCAATGGCGCATGAAAAGAACCACGATTTTCACATCCTGAACCCCAGTATCCTGCCGTTTGCCGGTGCTTTGGGCGGGTTCACCATGCTGGGCGGCTTGGTGCTTTACATGCACGACCACGGTCCCTGGCTGTCGCTGATCGGCCTGGCGATGGTGCTTTATGTGATGTACGCCTGGTGGGCACAGGTCATCGTAGAGGCCAATGAAGGCGATCACACCCCGGTGGTGATGATCGGTCTGCGGTATGGCGTGATCATGTTCATCATGTCCGAAGTCATGTTCTTTCTGGCCTGGTTCTGGAACTTTTTCAAACACGCGCTCTATCCGGCTTCGGAAAACTATCCAGCTGTGGACGGTCCCTGGCCGCCGGTTGGCATTGAAACCTTTGATCCCTGGCATCTGCCCCTGATGAACACGCTGATCCTGCTGTGTTCAGGTGCGGCGGCGACCTGGGCGCATAACGCCATCGCGCATGACAACAACAACCGCAAGGATCTGGTCAACGGTCTGATCCTGTCGATCCTGCTGGGCATGTTGTTCACGGTGTTTCAGGCCTATGAATACAGCCACGCGCAATTCGGCTTCTCGGGCAATATTTATGGCGCGACCTTCTTCATGGCGACCGGGTTTCACGGCTTCCACGTTCTGGTCGGCACGATCTTTCTGGCGGTCTGCCTTGTGCGGGCGCTGAACGGTCAGATGACACCCGAGCACCATCTGGGGTTTGAGGCCGCTGCCTGGTACTGGCACTTTGTGGACGTGGTCTGGTTGTTCCTGTTTGCCGCCGTCTATATCTGGGGTGGCTGATTGGTCCCGCCGGGGCGATGCCTGCGGCGCGGATATTTGAAGACCAAAGAAGGGCGCGGCGGTTCGCGCCCTTTCCTGTTAAAGGGGTGCCCATGATAAGGCGGATGATCATACCGGCCCTGTTCGGGCTGATAGGTGCAGGCATATTGGTGGGCCTTGGGGTCTGGCAATTGCACCGGCTTGAATGGAAAACCGCCATTCTGGACGAGATTGATGCCAAGCTTCGGGCGGCACCGGTTGCCTTGCCGGCCCGTCCTGAGGAAAAGCGCGACGAGTTCACCGCCGTAGCGGTCGATGGCGCGTTGCTGCCCGGTGAGATCCATGTTTTGACCAGCCAGACAAATCGCGGCCCGGGCTATCGGGTGATCCAGCGGCTGGATGTGGGCGGGCGGGTCATTCTGGTTGACCGGGGGTTTATCGCCCAGAGCCTGAAAACCGCCGAGCGGCCCCTGTTCAGCGGCCATTTTGAAGGCAATCTTCTGTGGCCCAACGAGATCGACAAGACCTTTACCCCGGAACCGGACCTGAAAGCCGGCATCTGGTTTGCCCGCGACCTGCCGGCCATGGCCCGGGCGCTGGGTGCCGAGCCGGTCTTGCTGGTGCTGCGGCGTTCGCCTGAAACGACACAGGTTGTTGTCCCCTGGCCGGTTGACAGTGCCGGGGTGCCGAATGATCACTTTCAATATGCGATGACATGGTTTTCGCTGGCGCTGATCTGGTTGGGGATGACAGCCTATCTGCTTTGGCGTATCAGGCGGAAACTCGACTAAAAGGCACGGACATATGAAATATATCTCGACCCGCGGGCAGGCCCCTGTTCTGTCATTCGAAGAGGCGATGCTGACCGGGCTGGCGCGGGATGGCGGGTTATATGTGCCGCAAACCTGGCCGCAAATGCGCCCGGACGAGATCGCCGATCTGGCGGGCCGACGGTATGAGGATGTGGC
>JAURMY010000192.1 GCA_030830465.1 Alphaproteobacteria bacterium | reverse complement strand
TGCCGTTCACGATAAAGGTCTCGGGCGGGGCGGTGACGCCCCATTCCAGCCGCGTCCGGCCCTTGGGGTCAAAGGCGATGCTGTCAAAGGGATTGCCATCATCTGCCAAAAACGCCAGCGCATCCCCCTCACGGTCCATCATATTGACGCCGATCACCGGAATGCCTTCGGCAGCCAGCGCGGTCAGCGTTGGATGTTCCGCCCGGCAGGGCGGGCACCATGAGGCCCAGAAGTTCACCAAGACCACGCGACCCTGTGCCAGATCGGCCTGCACCGGGGACGGGATCCCCGGCAAGGCCGCCTGCTCAATCGCAGGGGCCGGCTTGCCCAGAAAGACCGAGGGCAGATCATTGGGGTTATCGCGGGTCATGCCCGTATAAAACAGCACCGCCAGCCCCAAAAACAGCAACGGCGGAATGAGCAAAAGCCACTTAAGCATCGCCTGCCCCTTCCTGCCGCGCCTCAACCTCTTGCAAGGCCTGCTTCACCCGGCGGCCCTGCCACAGCGTCACCGCCACCAGCCCGACCAACAGCGCAATGGTCGAGACATAAGACCAAATCACCGCATCGGCGTATTTTCCCAGATCAGGCATCATGCCAACCTCTCGCGTGACAACAGCGCCTGCAACCGGCGGGCGCGAATTTCAGTGCGGGTGCGCATCAAAACCAGCATGACGAACAACAGGACAAAGCCGATGATGCAAACCAAGAGCGGGAACCAATAGACATCCGACACATTCTCTTCCTTGTCCAAAGACAGGCTCGCCCCCTGATGCAGGCCTTGGTTCCAAAACAAGACCGCATAGCGCGACAAAAAGGCAAAGACCGAACCCACGATCGCCAGAACGCTTGTCAGGTCCGCCGCCGTATCGGGGTTCTCCACCGCCGCCCAAAGCGCGATATAGCCCAGATAGAATAAGGCAAGGATCAGGAACGACGTCAGACGCGGGTCCCAAGCCCACCACGTGCCCCACATCGGCTGCCCCCAGATTGCCCCGGTCACCAGCCCGATCACCGTAAAGACCAGCCCAATCGGGGCCGCCGCCTTGGCCGCCAGCGCCGAGACATGATGCCGCCGCACCAGCCAGATCAGCGAGGCAATCAGCATCATCCCCCAGGCATTGATCGCCATCATCGCCGAAGGCACATGGATAAAGATGATCTTGACGGTTGAGCCTTGCTGATAATCGTCCGGCGTCAGGAAAAACCCCCAGGCCAGCCCGGTCAGCAGGCAAAGCACCGTCAGCACCGTGACCCAGGGCAAAACCCGGTCGGTCAGGCGCATGAAACGGGTTGGATTGGCGTATTCCCACAATGACATGGCGACTTCCTAAACCAGCGTCCGAACTGCCGCAACGGGCCAAGGGGACGCAGGGCTCATCTTAGATTAACCCGGACGGCAAGGGCTGCGACAAATGGCACCAAGGCCAAAGTAAACAGGCTGAGGGCGCATAAAAGCGCGAAAGCGGTCAGATTGTCCTGACCGCGCGCCGCCAGAACGACGGTCTGGCTGCCAAAGATCAAGGTCGGAATGTAAAGCGGCAGCACCAAAAGCGACAACAACAGCCCGCCGCGTTTCAGCCCCACCGTGATCGCCGCGCCAAAAGCCCCCAGAAAGCTGAGCGCCGGGGTGCCCGCCAGAAGCGACAGAAAGGTCCACAGATAGGCGCCCTCGGGCAGATGCAGCAAAAACCCCAGAACCGGTGCGGCGAGCGTCAGGGGCAGGCCGGTCGTCAGCCAATGGGCCAGCGCCTTGGCGGCCACGACGCCTTCCATCGGCAGGGGGGCGTTTGACAAAAGGTCAAGACTGCCATCCTCGTAATCCAGTTGGAATATCCGGTCGAGCGACAGCAGACAGGCCAGCAAGGCCGCCACCCATAATACCCCCGGTGCGATCAGCGCCAATGTGGCGCTGTCCGGCCCGACGCCAAAGGGGATGAACATCACCACGATCAGGAAAAACGCCAGCGACAGGCCAAAGCCCCCCCCCATGCGCAGGGTCAGGGCCAGATCGCGGCGCAAAAGGGCGATCATGCCAGGGCCTCGTCCAGAAACGGGTTGCTCTGGTGCTGGGTGGTGGCGCGAAACCGGGAAATATCAAGGGTTTTTGCGCCTTTAAGGCCCAGATCAATATGGGTCGCGATGATCGCAGAGCCGCCCGCCGCCAGATGCGCCGCCACGAGGGATGCAAATTTCTCGGTGTTCTGGCTGTCCAGCGACACGGTCGGTTCATCCAGCAGCCAGACCTTGCGCCCTGTCACCAGCAGCCGCGACAGGCCCAGCCGCCGTTTTTGCCCGGCCGACAGATATTGCGCCTGCCGGTGGCGCAGGCAGTTCAGATCAAAGGCGGCAACGGCAGCCTCGATATCTGTGCGGCCAAACACCCGTGCCCAGAACCGCAGGTTTTCCTCGACCGTCAGCGCCGCCTTAAGCCCGTCTGCGTGACCCGCGTAAACCATACTGTCGGGATCGGCCTCAACCCGGCCCTCGGCGGGCGGGGCCAGACCGGCCAATATGCGCAAAAGCGTGGTCTTGCCCGAACCGTTCGGCCCGCGCAGCACCAGCGCCTGACCCGCGGCCAGATCAAAGGTCACCCCGCTGAGCACCCGCAATTCGCCGCGCTGGCAGGCCAGATTTTTGACATGCAATACCATCCCCGTGGTCTAGCCCAGAAAACGCCGGTCGAAAAGCCGTTGATTCCGGCGGCATTGCGCGCTTAACCGGTTGCAAACCTTTAGGCCTTAACCCCAGGCGGAACGGATCGCCCCGACCCGCTGCGCAGGCCACGGCGGGGAAGGCGTTCCGGGCTTGAATTTCGGTACACAATAGTATACAACTGCACTTGCGACTCTGCTGATTGCCGATTATGACTGCGCCAACGCAGAGCATTCCAAAAGGACCCGCTTCATGACCATTATCGTCGGCAAGGACAATTCCAAAACCCGCAAGACTTTGAAAGCGGGCAAGCAATCGGTCAGTTACTATTCGATCCCCGCCGCCCAGGCCGCCGGTCTGGGGGATTTCTCGCGCCTGCCTGCGGCGCTGAAGGTGGTGCTGGAAAACATGCTGCGGTTTG
>JAURMY010000191.1 GCA_030830465.1 Alphaproteobacteria bacterium | reverse complement strand
TTGGGTTTGCCGGTGGTGCCTGAGGAATACATCATCAGCCCGCCGGGGGTTTCATCAGGGCGTGGGGTGTCGGGTTGCACCGCCAGCAGCGGTTCCAGCGGGGCGAAACCGGAACGCGGGCCGCCCTTGGCCAAAAGGGTCACGCCGGGGCAAAGGGGGGCAAGGCCGTCCAGTTGCGGATAAAGCGCATCGGCGATCAGCAAACGGGCGGTGGAATCCGTGATGATATAGGCGGTGTCGATCGCACTGAGCGTGGTTGGCAGGGGCGTCAGGTAAAGGCCGGACCGGTAAGCGGCCCAGCACAGCGCAATGGCATCCACACTGTTGCCCAGCAACATCGCCACATGTTCGCCCGGCGCACAGCCCTGTGCCGCGAACAGATTGGCATACCGGTTGGCAAGACGCTCTAACGCGGCATAGGTCACAGGTGCCGCGCCATCCAGAATCAGCGCCACCCGATCCGGGTGGCAGTCAGCCCAGTCGCGCAGACCGGCCTGCATCAGGGCGATCCAAGCGCGCGGTTCAGGGCGGCGAGGCCCGGCTCGTCCTTTGGCCCCCGCACATTGATTGAACTCGCAACAAAGGCCAGCCGCCCGTCGGCCCGGCCGGTCACGCGGGAAAACATCAGGCTGCGGCCGTTTTTGACCACCTCGGCACGCGCCTCGACCCATTGGCCCAGAACGACCGGGATCAGGTATTCAAGGCTGAGCGTGACCGTCGGCACCGACACGTCGCGCAATCCGCCCTGCACCCGGCTGGCATAGGCCAGCATATCGGCAAAGCTGGCCAGCATACCGCCATGGCAGGTGTTATGGGCGTTGATATGGCGGGGTGAAACGCGAAAGCCCATCACCATTTCATCACCATCCATGCGGACGTAAACCCGGCCCAGCATCAAATCGAAATTGCCCACCGCATCCAGCGCCCGAAATCCCTCGGGTGGGTTGTCAGGCAGGTCGCGGGCAATCAGGGCTTTGATCTGGTCCAGCATCACAGGTTCCGGGATATCAGTTCGCGCATGATTTCCGAGGTGCCGCCATAGATGCGCTGCACCCGCGCGTCGGCGTATAGGCGGCAAATCTCATATTCGCGCATGAAGCCGTAACCGCCATGCAGTTGCACGCATTGATCGACGATGCGGCCTTGGGTTTCGGTGCACCAGAGCTTGGCCATCGAGGCGGCATAGGTGGTCAGCCGGCCTTCGATATGTTCGGCCAGACATTGATCAATAAAGGCCCAGCCGACACTCAGTTCCGTCTTTAGGTCGGCCAGCCGGTGCCGGACCACCTGAAAATCGGCGATCTGTTTGCCAAAGGCGCTGCGGTCGCGGACGTAATCGCGGGTGATGTCATAGGCCTTTTGCGCCGCTGCCATCGAGGTGATGGCGATGATCAGCCGTTCCTGCGGCAGTTCGCGCATCAGGATCGACATGGCCTGACCCTGCTGCCCCAGCAGGTTTTCCGCCGGCACGCGAACATCGTCAAAGAACAGTTCCGAGGTGTCGGCGCTGATCTGGCCCAGCTTGTCAAGGTTGCGCCCGCGACGGAAACCGGCGCGCGTCGCCTCGACCACGATCAGCGACATGTTGCCCGAGCCGCGTCCGTCGCCGGTGCGGGTGACAACGATCACCAGATCTGAATGCTGGCCGTTCGAAATAAAGGTTTTCGCGCCGTTGATGACCCAGTCATCGCCGTCACGCCGCGCGGTGGTGCGGATGCCTTGCAGATCGGACCCGGTGCCGGGTTCGGTCATCGCGATGGCGCAGACCAGCTTGCCCGACACCATGCCGGGCAGCCAGCGGGCCTTTTGTTCTGGCGTTGCGTGGCTGAGCAGATAGCCAAGGCAAACGTCGGAATGCACCGACACATCCGCCGCCGGGCCCATGAAACCGGAATAGGCCAGTTCTTCGGCAACGACCGCGTGCATGCGGAAATCAGCCCCGATGCCCCCGTATTCTTCGGGGACGGTCGCGCACAGAATACCCGCCTCGCCCAACTTGTCCCAGAGACTGCGATCCACGATTCCGGCCTGTTCCCAGGCGTCAAAATGCGGTGCGATTTCCGCCGCGATGAAACGGCGGGTCAGATCACGCAGGGCTGAGTGGTCTTCGGAATAGACGGCGCGGTCAGGCAGCATGGCATATCTCCGGACGGGGGCGCGACGGCCCGAATAGTCGTTCGTCTAAGTATTATATGCCAGCGTACGGAATTACAAAGCCGAAATGCGGGGTCGGGGAAGTTCCGTTACGTTGTCGGCCGCCTCGGCATCTTCGCCGTTGGACAGGGCGATCAGATTTTGCTTCATCGCGTAAAGGGTGCGCGAGGTCAGTTCCAGATCGTCGCGGGAAATGCCGTCAAGAATACGCTCGTTGAATTCATCCGTGACCGGCGCGATATCCTTGATCAACTGGCGCGCCTTGTCGGTCAGAAACACCCGTTTGACACGGCGATCTTTCTTATCGGCAACCCGATCGACGAAGCCGCCCGTTTGCAGCCGGTCGATCAAGGATCCCAACGCCACTTTGCCAACGTCCAGATCATTGGCAAGCTGGGTCTGGGGCAGGCCGTCATTGCGGCTGATAAAGGCCAGAACCCACCATTGCGACCGGGTGATCCCCAATGGTGCCAGCTCCCGGTCAAACGAGACGCGGCGCAAGCGCGACACATCATGTATCAGGTACCCCAGTCGCAAATCCCAAGATCTTGTGTCGTTCATAGTCTGCCCGTTTCTAAAATTAGTAAGATTTCGACTTTGTTAGCTATCATATCTTTCGGGAAATGCAATCGTCAGAGACGTGAAAGTAAGCTATATGTGACATTTCCATGGAAACGCCCGCGCGATGCCGGTGAATAGACCTTTACATAATTGATACGCCAGCGTACCATAATCATGATTTACAGTGTCCGGAGGCCTTTATGCGGAAATCAAACAAAGTCATCGTAAGTTGCGCCATTACCGGTTCGATCCACACACCCAGCATGACGCCGCATCTGCCGATCACGCCCGATCAGATTGCGTCCGAAGCTATTGCCGCCGCCGAAGCCGGGGCCGCGATCCTGCATCTGCACGCACGGAATCCTGAAAACGGCCAGCCCAGCCAACTGCCGGAGCATTATGGCCTGTTCCTGCCGCGCATCAAACAAAACAGCAATGCGGTGGTAAATATCACCACCGGCGGCGGGCTGGGGATGACACTGGATCAGCGGCTTGCAGCCGCGGCCTGGGCCAAACCCGAAGTTGCCTCGATGAATATGGGGTCGCTCAATTTCAACATTTCCGGCGCCGGGGCCAAGATCGCCAATTTCAAGGAAGCCTGGGAAAAACCCTATCTGGACATGACCAAGGATTTCATTCTGTCCAATACCTTTGCGCAGATCGAACGCGGCATCAGCGAATTGTCCGCCAATGGCAGCAAGTTTGAGTTTGAGTGCTACGATATCGGCCACCTTTACAACCTGGCGCATTTTGTCGACCGCGGTCTGGTCAAGCCGCCGTTCTTTGTGCAGGGGGTTTTCGGCATTCTGGGCGGCATCGCGGCGGAACCCGAACATCTGGCCTATATGCGACAGACCGCCGACAAGCTGTTCGGCGAGGATTACTTTTTCTCCTGCCTTGGCGCCGGCCGGCACCAGATGCCGTTTGCGACCACCAACGCGATGAACGGCGGCCATGTGCGCGTCGGGCTTGAGGATTCGATCTTTATTTCCAAGGGCAAACTCGCCACGTCAAATGCCGAACAGGTCGCCAAGATCGTGCGGATCCTGAAAGAACTGTCGATCGAGGTCGCCACACCGGACGAGGCCCGCCAGATGTTGGACCTGAAAGGCGCTGACAACGTCGCTTTCTGATTGCTGCGCGATCCAGCCCCGGTTTTAAGGCGGATTGGTTTTACCAGAAGCAAATTGCATCACCTAACCCGTTGAAATCTTTGATTTCAGGCAGCGTTTGGTGATTCAGGGTTAACGCAATACGCTTTAGTGGCGTTTCCGCGCGTCTTCGGCCATTTGGCGCGCGATGATCAGTTTCATGATCTCGATCGAACCACCTGCGATCTTGGTGATCCTGGCATCGGCATAGGCGCGCGCGATCGGGTATTCCCACATATAGCCCCAGCCGCCGAACAGTTGCAGGCATTCGTCGACCACTTTGCAATGCAGTTCGGTGCTGAGCATCTTGAGCATCGCCGCATCGACGGAATCGAGCTTGCCCTGCATGAACAGGTCGATGCATTTGTCGGTAAAGACCCTGAGCGAGGTCGCCTCGGCCTTCAGGCCCGCCAATTTGAACTGGGTGTTCTGCTGGTCGAAAATCGACTTGCCAAAGGCCTTGCGGTCCATGGTGTAATCGACCGTATAGTCGATCACCGTTTCGGCCACAGTTGTGGACCGAACCGCCTGTGCCAGCCGTTCCTGGGAAAGCTTGGTCATCATCAGTTTGAAGCCTTCGCCTTCGGTGCCCAGCATGTTTTCCGGTGGCAGGCGCATATTGTCAAAGAACAGTTCCGAGGTGTCCTGCGCGTGCATGCCCAGTTTTTCAAGGTTCTTGCCGCGCACGAAACCTTCGCGGTCGCCCTCGACCAGAAACAGGGTCACGCCTTTGGCCCCGGCATCGCTGTCGGTCTTGGTGGCCAGCACCAGAACGTCGCAACTTTGGCCGTTTGAGATAAACACTTTCTGGCCGTTCACCACGAATTCATTGCCGTCGCGCACCGCTTTGGTGCGGATCGCTTTCAGATCGCTGCCGGCATGGGGTTCGGTCATGCCAAGCGAGCCGATCCATTCCCCGGTGACCATTTTGGGCAGGAATTTTTGTTTCTGCGCATCGGTGCCGAAGGACAGGATATAGGTTGCGACCAGATCGGTGTGGATCAGAAAACCGGGGCCGGAGGCTCCGGCCTTCCAAAGCTCCTCGAACACCACGACGTCAAACAGGTAATCCAGCCCAAGGCCGCCGTATTCTTCCGGCACGGTGCAGCACAGCAGGCCCTGTTCGCCGGCTTTCAGCCACAACTCACGCGGCACGATACCGTCTTTTTCCCATTGGGCGTGGTAGGGGACAATTTCCTTTTCCACGAATTTTCGGACGGTTTCGCGGAACATATCGTGTTCTTCACGGAACAAGCTGCGTTCGATCATGGCGGGTCCTGTTTGTATGCTACCTTACTTTTAACAGCAATACTTACGGTAAGCAACCTTACCGTTAGCGTGCAAATCAGTTTGTTTTGGATTCGGTCAAGGCGGCGCGGTGGTCGGGGGCTGCGACCGCAATCAGCGCGGCTTTGCGGTCGGCGTGGGATTTCAGGCGCAGATCGGCGACGCCATGTTCGGTGATGACCATATCGGTATCCATGCGGCCCAGCGAAACCGGGCCGGTGGCGCTGCCCGGTGCTACGATCTTGCTGATCGCGCCTTTGGCGGCGGTGGTCTGCATCACAACAAGGCGCAATCCGTCCGGGCCGCGCGCGGCGGCGGCAAAGTCGGACGCACCACCTGGGCCGGACATCAGACCCCTGGGTGTCGCCTCGGCATAGGCGCAGCCGGTCAGATCGACCTCAATCGCGGAATTGATGGTGACGAAGGCGGGCAGTTGCCCGGCAATGGCGATTTCGTGGGTGTATGAGGGCGGTTTGAACCGGAAGGCCGGATCGCCCAACGCGTCATAAAGGCGGCGCGTGCCGATGGCGACCCCGGCTGTGATCGGCGTGTCTTGGCGCAAGGCCCCCGCCCGCAACAGGTTCAGGGTCGAATCGCCAATCAGACCGGAATGGATGGCAAGGTTCTTTTTGCCGGTCAGGCCGCGCAGAACCGCCTCGGGGATGCGGCCCAGACCGGCCTGTATTGTCGCCCCGTCGGGGATCAGGGGCGCGGCGAAACCGGCAATGGTTTGAGCGATCTCATCGGTGCCGGGATCGGATACCAGCAGGTCCTGATCGCCTTCAATCACGGCGGTCAGACGGTCATAGGGGATGCCGGGCGTGCCTTGGGTCATGGGCAGGCGCGGGTTGATATGAGCGATGATCCGTGTCGCACCCTGCCATAAATCGGCGGCAAAATCGGTGACGGGGCCCAGCGAGCACAGGCCGTTTTCATCCGGCGGGGCCAGCATCAACATCAAAGTATCGGGGGGATTGGCGGTCAGAAATGCCCGGATGTCGCGGTAACACAGCGGCAGGAAATCGACCTGCGCAGGGGCGGCGGCCAGTTCCGGCGTCATGAAGAACGACGTGAACCGCGCGCCGGTATCCAGCACATAACCGACGCGGTTCAGCCCCGGCACCAGAATGCCGGTGAAGGTCAGGCCGGGCAGATGCCGCCCGGTCAGCCCCTGTTTGAACAGGTCCGATTCCGCCGAACAGCCCTGCAACCACACCAGACCCCGTTCGGGCAGGTGATCGACAAGCTGTTCGGGCGTGATCCGGGCCGGCGGCATCTTAGTCCACGAACTTGTGGAAGTCCGGCTTGCGTTTCTCGTTGAAGGCGTTGACGCCTTCCTTGGATTCATCGGTGTCGTAATAAAGTTTCACCGCATGCAGCGCCATGTTGGAAATGCCGCGAATTGAATCGCTGTCGGCGTTGAACGAGCGCTTCAAAAAGGCCAGCGCGGTGGGCGAGCGTTCGGCCAAAGTGTCGGTCCATTGGGTGACGGCGGCGTCAAGCTCGGCCATCGGCACGGCCTTGTTGATCAGGCCCATCTGCACGGCCTGTTCGGCGGTATAGACATCGTTCAGATACCAGATTTCGCGGGCCTTTTTCTCGCCCACAGTGCGCGACAAAAGGGCGGTGCCCCAGCCTGCGTCGAAGGAGCCAACTTTGGGGCCGACCTGACCGAACTTGGCGCTGTCTGCCGCGATGGCAAGGTCGCACAGGGTGACGAACACGTTGCCGCCGCCGATGGCAAAACCGTTGACGCGGGCGATCACCGGTTTCGGCACGTCGCGGATCAGACCCTGCAATTCGTCAATCGGCAGGCCCATCACGCCGCGCCCGTCGTACTGCCCGTCGTGGGCCGACTGGTCGCCGCCGGTGCAGAACGCCTTTTCGCCGCAACCCGTCAGAACGATCGAGGCGACGGCCTTGTTGTTGGCCGCCAGATGCAGCGCCTGAATGATTTCGTCCAGGGTCTGACCGCGAAAGGCGTTGTAAACCTTGGGGCGGTTGATGGTGATCCAGGCGGCACGGCCTTTCACCTCATATAGAATGTCGGTAAATTCGGGGATGGCGGCCATGAAACGATCTCCTTGTCTGGTTCGGCGCAGTAGGGGTGCAAATTTGGCGCAAGTCTATTGCAGTAGTGTATGATAATCTAGCGTATTTATTACCGCCGCCATACAACGTCGCGTCACAGCCGGGTTCGGGCGGAAAAAACCACCGTTTCGGACATGGGAGAACCCGAAACGGTGGGCATGGCCCAACCGGACCAAAGATGCGGGCCGCCGGGGAGACAGGCGGCGCCGCGCTTAAATCATGTTCATGCCGCCCGAGACGGAAATCGTCTGGCCGGTGATGAAACCCGCGTCCGACGATCCCAGAAAGGCGACGATCCCGGCGTAATCCTCGGGTTCGCCCATCCGGCGCAAGGGAATGCCGCGCACCATGGCGTCTTTCCATTTGATCGCCTGTTCGCCTGCGCCCAGAACGGTTTCCATCATCGGCGTATTGGTCGGGCCGGGGCAGACCGCGTTCAGCAAAACATTGCTGCGCGCCAGTTCGCGGGCCATGGATTTGGTGAAGGCGATGATGCCGCCCTTGCAGGCGGAATAAACCGCTTCGGTCGAGGTGCCGACCCGTGCCGCGTCCGAGGCAATGTTGATGACCCGCCCGCCCTTGCGTTCGACCATGC
>JAURMY010000190.1 GCA_030830465.1 Alphaproteobacteria bacterium | reverse complement strand
GGCAGGTTTCGGCGGTGGCCGCAATCATGGCGGAACTGGGCATCGACGATATTCCCTTCATCGGCGTCGCCAAAGGCGAGGACCGCGATGCCGGCAAAGAAGAATTCTACCGCCCCGGCCAGCGCGCCTTTGCGCTGCCCCGGACCGATCCCGTGCTCTATTTCATCCAGCGCCTGCGCGATGAGGCCCACCGCTTTGCCATCGGCACACATCGCGCCAAGCGCGCCAAAGCGATTGGTGCCACGCCGCTTGACGATGTGCCGGGCGTGGGGGCAAACCGCAAGCGCGCCCTACTGGCCCATTTCGGTTCCGCCAAGGCCGTGTCCCGCGCCGGCCTGGCCGACCTGAAATCGGTCGAGGGTATTTCAGACACATTGGCAGAAACCATTCATGGCTTCTTCCATGATCGCGGCTGAACGGATAAGACAGTTCAAAGACAGACCAAAAGGCCGCTAAAATGCAATGGAATTTGCCCAATACGTTGACCGTGCTGCGATTGCTCGCGGCACCCGCGCTCGTTTTGGTCTATGAGATTTTCCCGCATCCCGTGTCGGACTGGCTGGGCCTCGGGCTATTTCTGGCCGCCGCCCTGACCGATTATTTTGACGGCCTGCTGGCGCGCCGCTGGAAACAGGTCTCGGCCTTTGGCCGCATGCTCGACCCAATTGCCGACAAGGCGATGACCATTCTGGCGCTGGTGATGCTGGCCCTGCTGTTGGGCAGTCAGACATTGTTCGTGCTTCCGGCAATGGCGATCATCTTCCGCGAGGTGTTCATCTCGGGCCTGCGCGAATTTCTGGGCGCCCGCTCGGCCAATCTTGCGGTCACCCGCCTTGCGAAATGGAAAACCGCCGTTCAGATGGTGGCGGTCGCGGTTCTTTTTGGCCACCTGATCGCAGAACATTACTTTGTGATACAAAGCTTTGCGATGGAACGCAGTGACGTCGATGCGGTCCTCAATGGTCAACAACAGGATATTTACGGGCTTCGCTTCAAATACCTCACCTATTTTTACAGCTATTACAGCGGCATAGCCCTGATGTGGCTGGCGGCCCTGTTGACCGTAGTGACCGGCTTTGACTATTTCCGCAAAGCGCTGCCCTTTCTTCAGGACGAGCCGGCAACATGATCGAGGTTCTATATTTCGCCTGGATAAGAGAACGCATCGGTGAGCCCCGCGAAAGCGTAAAAACCAATGCTGCAACGGTTAACGATCTGATTGCGGAACTGCGCGCCCGTGAAGACCGCTATGCCCTGGCCTTTTCCGACCTCAAGGCCGTGCGTGTGGCGGTTGACCAAACCCTTGTTGATTTCAACCACCCCCTGTCTGGCGCGCGCGAGGTGGCGTTTTTCCCGCCGATGACCGGGGGCTGACATGACCGTAAAAGTCCAGCCAGACGATTTTGACGCTTCACAGGAATTGCGCCTGTTTGGCCGGGGTGCCGGGGCGATTGTCACCTTCACCGGACTTGTGCGCGACACCGACGCAGGCACGCTGCGTCATATGGAAATCGAACATTACCCGTCGATGACCGAAAAGGCCCTGACCGACATAAGCGATCAGGCGATCAACCGCTGGTCGCTCAGCGATTGCCTGATCCTGCACCGCTACGGGACATTGCGGCCGGGCGACCGGATCATGATGGTCGCCACCGCTGCCGCCCACCGGGCCGAAGCCTTTGCCGCCGCCGATTTTCTGATGGACTACCTGAAATCCCGCGCCCCGTTCTGGAAAAAAGAAGTCACCACAACGGGCGAAACCTGGGTCGCCGCCAAAGACAGCGACGAAGCCGCGCTTACCCGCTGGACATCCTGACACCCATTTTCTTTGTTCTGAAAATATCCCGGGGTCCGGGGCAGCGCCCCGGCCGTCCGGTTACCTGGCGAAATAGGTCTGGTAAAGCCAGATCAGCAACAGCGCCCCAAGGACCGCGCCGACAAACCCCGCCGCCATGCCCATGATCACAAGAAGCGCGCGCAGCACCAGCCCGCCGATGATCGCGCCCAGAACACCCAGCGCGATGGTCACCGGCACGGAGGTGTCCAGATCCATCAGCCGCGTCGCGATATAGCCGGCAGCCGCCCCGATGATAAGCATATAGACAACGATCATGTCGACCTCCGGTTTTTGATGCCCTCAATATATGGACGTTTCGCGAAAAACAAAGCCACCGGCCTTATCGCAGAAAATCACCCTGCCTCAGGTCATAGCCGCGCAAAAATTCTTCGGGCGTCACCGCCCCGCGACCGGCGCGTTGCAGGCGGGTGATCGTCACCGCACCTGTGCCGCAGGCAATGGTCAGCCCCGCGTTCAGCACCTGCCCCGGCAAGCCCTGGCCCTCTGCAACGCGGCAGTTCAACAGCTTGATCCGCTCACCCGCCCGTTCGCACCACGCGCCGGGAAATGGCGACAGGCCCCTTATCTGGCGATCCACCTCACCCGCGGGCCGCGACCAGTCAATCCGCGCCTCGGCCTTGTCGATCTTGCCGGCATAGGTCGCGCCACGGTCATCCTGCTTTTGTGGAGGCAATTCATCCAACCGGCCCAAAGCTTCTGTTATCGCTTCGGCCCCCAACCCCGCCAGCCGGTCATGCAGGGAACCGGTCGTGTCGTCCCGTCCGATTTCCAGTTCACGCCGCAACAAAACCGGCCCGGTGTCGAGCCCCGCATCCATCTGCATGATACAAATGCCGGTCTTGGCGTCCCCGGCCATGATCGCCCGGTGGATCGGTGCCGCCCCGCGCCAGCGCGGCAGCAATGAGGCATGGATGTTCAAACAGCCGTTCAGCGGCGCATCCAACAGACTTTGCGGCAGGATCAGCCCATAGGCAACAACGACGGCGACATCCGGTTTCAGCGCGGCAAAAGCCGCCACATCAGCCGGATCGCGAAAGTTGGCCGGGTGCCGCACCGGCAGACCCAGCGCCTCGGCCCGCGCCTGAACCGGTGACGGACGCACCTGTTTTCCACGCCCGGCAGGGCGCGGCGGCTGGCTGTAGACACAGGCAATTTCATGGCCGGCATCGACCAGCGCCTGCAACACGGGAACCGAGAAGTCCGGCGTGCCCATGAAGACGACCCGCATCATGCGCCCCCGCGCCGGGCCAGCTTTCGTGACTTGTCGATCAGCATTTTGCGTTTCACCGGGCCCAAATGGTCGAAATACATCATCCCGTTCAAATGGTCGATCTGGTGTTGAACCGACACCGCCCACAATCCGACAAAATCCTGTCGTGTGCGCATGCCCGCGTGATCGGTATAGGCCACCGTAATCCCGCGCGGCCGTTTGATCTTGGCGCTGACATGGGGCAGGTTCGGGCTGCCCTCCTCGCGCTCGGCAAACCTTTCGCTGACATGCAGCAGTTCCGGATCCGCCATGCGAAGCGGCGCTTTCTTCGTGTCCGAGCAGTCCACCACCGCCAGCCGCAACATCACGCCGATCTGTGGCGCGGCCAGCCCGACACCGGGCATGGCATACATGCTGTCCAGCATATCCTGCCAGACCGCGCGCACCGCATCGGTGATTTCACCGACCGGTTCCGCGACCTGCCGCAACCTTTTGTCCGGCCACATCAGAAACGGACGCTTCGCCATCTAAACCCGTGCCCGTTCTTTTTTCAGTTTTTTCATCTTGTTGGTGATCATCGAGCGTTTGATTTTTGACAGATAGTCAATGAACAGTTTGCCGTTCAAATGATCCAGTTCATGCTGGGCGCAGGTGGCGTAAAGGCCGCCAAATTCCCGTTCCTGCAAATGCCCGTCCAGATCGAGATAGCGCATCCTGACAGTGGCCGGGCGGGTCACATCCTCATATTGCTCAGGGATCGACAAACAGCCTTCGTCATAGGTGTTGGTTTCCTCAGACGACCAGGTGATCTCGGGGTTGATCATGACCATCGGTTCTGGCGTGGCATCCTTGCCGGCGCAGTCCATCACGAACAGGCGGGTCAGAACCCCGATCTGCGGCGCCGCCAGTCCGACGCCAGGTGCGTCATACATGGTTTCCAGCATGTCGTCCGCCAGCTTGCGCAAATCCTTATCCACCGCCGCGGCGGGCGGGCAGATCTTTCGCAGGCGCGGATCAGGATGAATCAGGATCGAACGTACAGTCATGCGCCTGATCTAGCGCCTTCAATTGGGCTTTTCAACCTCACGGAAATGTGTAACCCATAGGTGATAAATGTAACCTTGACGTTACCTATTTGCCCAGCTATATGTCACCCTAAGGTTACAAACAGGAGATAAAAATGACCCCATCACAACTCGCCACTTTCCGAAATGCCAGCTTCAGCCTGTTGGGGCTGATCCTGCTGGGATATGCCCTTGCCGTTTTGGCGACAGGCCGGCCCGATCCGATTTCACCGCTGGTGCCTTCGCTTGCCGGTATCCTTATGGCCGTGCTGGTCACCCTGACCGCCCGTGTCAGCACCCGCAGGGCCGCCGCGATCGCCTGGGACGAACTGACCCGCACCGAATGGCACAAAGCCCTGCGCCACGCCTACTGGGTTGCGGTCTGGCTCTATGCGCCCTTTGGCCTTGGCCTCTATCTCGATCTTGTCACCCCGGCACAAAGTTTTGC
>JAURMY010000189.1 GCA_030830465.1 Alphaproteobacteria bacterium | reverse complement strand
TGCCGCCAGCGTTCGTTCTGAGCCAGGATCAAACTCTCAAGTTGAAATGATGTTACCATCATATCCTTGACGTTCGAACCTCTGCACATCTGAACTGATCCTATTTCTAGGATCACTTCTCATCACTTGCCTTACTGAAACAAGTGATGGTCACTTTATGTTATAATGTGTCTGAGTTTTCCAAAGAAAACAAAGAACCACATCAAACGTGAAGCTGACTTTACATCATCGGCTTACGGTCAAGACCGTTCACCTAGTAAGTTGATATGTAGAAGTCCGTCCGTCGATTACGACCAAACCGCCCACATATCTCTTCAGATACTATCAATTTCAAAGAGCGCAGAGACAAAAGCTTCGGTAGCGCCTAACTTGTTTGGCGCGCCCGCCGCTCGATTTCGTTTCTGTTTGTCACCGTCAGAGTGTTTCGCCCTGCCGGTGAAGGGGTGTTTAGGGTTACTCGCTGGGAGCCGCAAGCGCTTTTTTCAAAAAACCTTCATTTTTTTTCGGATACCGGTTTGACCCTCTAAATCTGGTCCCTCAGAGGTCAAAAACTACAAAAATGGGCATGGTTTTGAAAGAAGATTATACGCTTGTCGTTCGATCCGCCTGTTTTCCGGACTTATCCACAGACACAGCTACAGGCGATTTGCGTCAGTTTCGTGAATCACGTCTGGATTCGGCGGTTTTAGCGGTGAATCACTGATTCAATTGCACTAATTTTCCGAGTCGCGCCCATCGAATCCGGGTTGAGACCAGCAAAAGCGCTGCCAAGACATAAAGAATCGGCTCAGTCGGCCAGGCTTTGACCAGCAGCAGATAGTGAATCGCCCCCAGAATCACCGCTGCATAGCCAAGTTTGTGCACATTATTCCAACGCGCCGCCCCGAGTCGCCGGATCGACAGTGCATTTGAAGTTACCGCCAGCGGAATCAGGACCACAAACGCGGCCATGCCAATGATGATGAAAGGCCGCTTATAGAGGTCCGCCAGAATCTCAGACCAGAAGAACTGTTTATCCAGCACGATCCAGGTCAGCAGATGAAAGCAGACATAGACAAACGCCAGCAATCCGAAGGCGCGGCGGAATTTCAGAAAGCTGACACCGGTCCATTTTCGCACCGGCGTCACCAGCAAGGTCAGGATCAACAGTTGCAACGCCCATTTGCCCAGACGGTTTTCCAGCGCGGCCAGCGGGTCCGCCCCCAACTGGTTGCTGACCGCCCAGTAGAAATAGACAAGCGACGGCAAGACGCCCGCTATATAGACCGGCCAGGTCGGGACTTTGCGCAAACCGGCGTTCAATGTCTTGGCAAGCGTCATGGGCGGGCCTTTGTCTGTTAACGATCCACGGCCCATTTAGGGCCGGCGGTGCCCTGAAATCAAAACACGACGCTTCACGTTACCGGCGCAATTGTTTCAGGCCGGGTTCACCCGCACCGGCAGTTCGGCAAAGGCGTTGATCGTGTTGTTCATCGACATGTCCGGTTCACCTGCGATGTCCCAGCGCTTCACCCGCTTGGCCATGGCCGCAAACAGGTTGATCATTTCCCGGCGCGCCAGATGCTGACCCATGCAGATATGCATGCCATGGCCAAAGCCGATATGCTTGCGGGTCTGGCGGGTCACGTCAAAACGGTCGGGATCTTCCCACATCGCATTGTCGCGGTTGGCAGAACCATAGACCACCATCATCCGTGACCCTTTCGGGATCCGGTAGCCGCAAACCTCGGCGTCTTCGGTGACATACCGCGAAAACGACCGGATCGGTGAGGACAGGCGCACCACTTCTTCCACCGCGTTGGGGATCAGGTCGTGATCCGCGCGCAGCATCTCCCATTGATCCGGGAAGTTCGCAAACAGCCACGGGGCCCAGCCGGTTGCGGAGATCGTGGTGTCCAGACTTGGCGCAATATAGTCCCGCATCATCTGTGCGGCTTCTTCCTCGGTGAAACCGCTGTCGGGCGCAATTTCAAAGATCCGGCGGGCCAGACCGCCCTCTTTCAGCTCTTCGCGTTTGCCGTATTTGTCCAGGTATTTGCGCAGGCCCACCAGCGTTTCAAAGGCCTGCTGGCTGCGTTGATTGAACCCGTCCATCAGATCGAAGGTCGCGGCCCCCCATTTCAGCATGTTCTGGCGGCCAGAATCATTCAGCCCGACCAGATCGACCACGATCGACAAGGGCAGGATCTGGGCAAATTCGGTCACCGCATCAAACGTACCCTTGGCGACCAGACTGTCGGCCAGAGCCTCGGCGGTGCGGTGAATGAAATCCTCAAGCGGTTGCAGGTTCTTTGGCATGATGGGCCGGGCCGTAACCGACCGGCGCCGGTGATGGGTTTCCCCGTCGGAATTCACGGTGGAACCGATCAACAGCGCATTCACATTCTCGTTCAGGGAAATCCCATGCCCGGAAGCAAAAATATCGGGCTTGCGCAGCACATCCACCACCGCGTCATAGCCGACCGCTGCAAAGGCGTTTTGCTGTTCCATCCACACCACCGGCCCCAAGGCCCGCATCTCGGCATAACGGGGAACCGGATCGCGAATGAATTCGTCGCTGTAGAAATCTTCTGAATAGACCGCAGCACGCATAACCGGCTCCCATTTTTAAAGGAGCTTAAGGATTAAGCCTGCCGTCGCGCAACCGTATTTATCAGCCGCAGCAGGTGTCGCCGGCCTGAATCGGCGGGCATTTTTCGCTGCCATAGGAACAATAGACACAGCAGTCCCCGGCCAAAGGTTTCAGGACTGCGCCGCAGCCTTTACATTCATAGAACCACTGGCAGGCGTCGGTCGGCATGGTTTCCGCCTCGGCATGGCCGCATTCGGGGCAGGTCAGGACGGAAACCGGTTCAACCATTCAATAATTCGCCACCAGATCCATGCCGTCATAAAGTGCGGCCACGTCTTCGGCATAGCCGTTAAACATCTGTGTCTGTTTGCGGGCGGCAAACAGTCCACCGCCAATGGGGCGTTCGGTAGACTGGTTGCGCAGAACATCCACATTGGGATTGACGTTGCTGTAAAACCCATAGGTGCCCGGCATGGTCATATTCCAGGTCGTTTTCGGCTGACTGTCGCGCAGGCTGATACGCACGATCGATTTGATGGATTTATAGCCGTATTTCCACGGCACCACCAAACGCAGCGGTGCGCCGTTCTGATTTGGCAGCATCTCGCCGTAAAGGCCCGTGGCCAACAGGGTCAGGGGATTCATCGCCTCGTCCAGGCGCAGCCCTTCGCGATAGGGCCATTCCAACAGGCTGCTTTCCTGGTAGGGCATTTCGGACGGGCGAAACAGCGTTTCAAAGGCCACATATTTCGCGCTGCTTTGCACCCCGGCCCGCGCCAGCAGGTCCGACAGTTGAAAGCCGTTCCAGGGGATCACCATAGACCAGCCCTCGACACAGCGCATCCGATAGATGCGTTCTTCGATGGTCATGTCTTTCAGGATGTCTTCCAGCGCGTAGTCGCCCGGCCTGTCCACCAGCCCGTCAATCTTCACCGACCATGGCTGTGTGTTCAGCCTGTGGGCATTCCTGGCCGGGTCGTCCTTTTCAAGACCGAATTCGTAATAATTGTTATAGCCGGTGATATCCTCAAGGCTGTTGGCCGGTTCATCGGTCGAATACCGCCCTGCCGCAGCCCCGGCGGGCAAGCCTGCCAGTCCGGCGGCAGCCAGCCCGCCAAGCCCGGTCATCAGGCTGCGCCGCGTGATGAAATCGGCATGCGGCGTCACATCGGAATATTTCAGGTCGGTACGGAATTTGTATCGCATGGCGGGCCCTGTCTTGTGGTTGCTGTCACCGTGCAATATTCCGGCATCGGATCAAAAGCAAAACAACAGCAGTCACATGATTGTTTTATTCGTTACAACCGCACCGCCAATCTGCCATTGACCCGGTTATGTGAACTTTGCCTAATATAACGACACCCTGTTCAAAGGAAGTTCCATGATCCGTCCCGTCACCGCCTTTGTCAGCCTGCTTCTGTCCGCCCATGCCGCCCTTGCGGACGGGGCGGTCAGTTACACCGTGGATCAGGATATTGAGGACGTGCTGTTCGCGGTTGAAAACGAAATCATCGGGCGCGGGTTGAAGGTCGATAACGTCAACCATGTCAGCGACATGCTGGACCGCACCGCCGCAGATGTCGGCGCGACGCGCACATTATATAAGAAGGCCGAGATCCTCAGTTTTTGTTCGGCCACCCTGTCGCGCGAAATGATGGAGGCCGATCCGGCCAATATCAGTTTCTGTCCCTACCGGATTTTCGTCTACGCCACGACCGAAGCGCCGGGGTCAACCGTGATCGGGCATGACACATTCCCCGAAGGCCCGATGAAAAAGGTTGAGGCCCTGCTTGACGGAATCGTCAAAGACGCGATCGGAAACTGACGCCGTTCAGTAGGCAATCCCGGCACGTTTATATAAGAAGCTCAGCAGCCAGACCGGGCCGATCATCAGGAATTGCACGTCCTTGAAGAAAGACGGCTTTTTGCCTTCGACCTTATGGCCCCAGAACTGGCCGATCCAGGCAATGACAAAAACAATGACCGCGAATTGCCACAGCGGCAGGGTGAAGGTGTGCTCATAAAGCCCGATCAGCCAGACGCAGACCGCCAGATAGACCGCCGCCCCAACCGCCAGCCGCCAGGACACATATATATAGTAAAGAAAACTGAGGATCAGAAACGGCGTCAGCCATGTGGCCAATACCGAGGTTCCAAAGGCCGCAGGGACGGGCAACGCGCGGATCAGCGCCAGCACGGTCCAGACGATGACCGGCACACAGATCCAATGCACGATCTTGTTGGTCGGGTTCTGATGGCTTTCGCCATATTCTGAAAGCAATGCGTCGATCTTGCGTGTCATGGTGGCCCCCTTTGTATTGCCGCAGCCTAGCGCAAAACCGGATAGAAACCAAAACCATTTCCGGCGCAGCATTCCCCTGCGCCGGAAATGCGCATCAGGCTCAGGCAGCCGCGCGTCCGGCGACCTGGCGATCACCCCGCAGCCACCGTATTGCATCAGGATAATCAAAGCCCAGCGAAATCACATCGGCCACCAACAAGACCCACAAATAGGTCGCATAGTGCCCGGTTGCCTCGGGGCGGGCGAACAGCAGCAGGGCCACCAGCAACGTCCAGGGGATCAGATGCGGCAACGCCATTTGCTTGGAAAATCCGCGATCCATCAGCATCACCGGCATGTTCAGCATCATCGCCCCCACGGCTAACACTGCGATCCAGACGCCCATCGGCTGGTCCAGGAACATACCGCTGATCATATTGATCGGCATCAGGATGAAAGTCACCCAAACCTGCACCCAGCCCGGCAAGGCGCGAAACGACCGCCAGATATCCATCATCATCGAACTCATTTCAGTCTCCTCTATAAGGTTGGCAATATAACCAACCGGTTGGTTATTATTCTGGCAAATGTTTAAAGACCCACTATCCGAAGCGCCCGCGCCTGCCCTTCCAGAATCGCCTCCGGTCGGTTTTCGATCTTGGCGGCCACCTGTGCGCCGTTCATGTTGGCCACCAGTGCCGCCACGATCTGCCGATCCTCGGATCGGGCCGATCCGGGTCTAGCGGCGTTGATGGCAGGAACAAGTCCCGCGTAATAGGTGGCAAAGCGCTCAAACGCCCGGGCCACCGCCCGCCGGATGGCTTCGCTGCTGGTCGCCAGTTCCATACCCAGATTGACAAACGGGCAGCCCCGGCACTGACCTTCGGCAAGATGCGTTGACTGCTGCATTTCAAACGCCCGCTGATAGATATCTTTCAGGCGCTGCACCGGATCGACCGCGACGTCCAGACTGGGCTTGTAAACATAATCTTCGGTTTTCTGCATCGAGCGTTCGACCGCCGCGACCGCCAACACCTCTTTGGAGGGAAAATACTGATAGATCGTCGCCTTGTTCAGGCCCGCAGCCGCACTTAGGGCATTCATGTTCACGCCATGATAGCTTTGCCGCCAGAACATCTCGGCGGCGGTATCCAGAATGTGGTTCTTGGTGTCTTCGCTTTTCATATCACAACAATAACCAACCGGTTGGTTAAGTCGAGTCACATCGGCGTGACCCTCCTGCCCCTAAAACGAAAAACCCCGGACCTTGATCCGGGGCTTTGCAAGTTCATACTTGGCTTTACTCAGTTCAGCCGCACGCCTTCCGGTGCGTGGTCGCCGCGCGACACGCCGTCGATGACCAGTCCGGCATCGTCGGCCGAAATGTCGATCTCGGCCCCGTCCAGCACTTTGCCGCTGAGCAGCAGTTCGGCCAGCGGGTCTTGCAGGTTCTTCTGGATCACCCGCTTCAAAGGCCGTGCGCCATAGACCGGATCATAGCCCTGATTGGCCAGCCAGGTTTGCGCCGCCTCATCCACGTCCAGAAGGATTTTCCGCCCTCCCAGACGCTTGCCAAGGATCGCCAACTGGATATCCACGATGCCGTCCATATTGGCGCGGCTCAGCCGGTCAAACAGAACGATTTCATCCAGACGGTTCAGGAATTCGGGGCGGAAATGCGCCCGCACCGCCTCCATCACCTCAGTGCGGACCGAGGCGGCATCCGCCCCGTCCGGCAAAGTGCTCAATGCCTGCGAACCCAGGTTAGAGGTCAGGATAATCAAGGTCTGCTTGAAATCCACCGTCCGCCCCTGCCCGTCGGTCAGAACCCCGTCGTCCAGAACCTGCAACAGCACGTTAAAGACATCGGGATGGGCCTTTTCGACCTCGTCAAACAGCACAACCTGATAGGGCCGGCGCCGCACCGCCTCGGTCAGAACGCCGCCTTCGTCATAACCGACATAGCCCGGCGGGGCACCGATCAGACGGGAAACCGCGTGCTTCTCCATGAATTCCGACATGTCGATCCGCACCATAGCAGCGTCATCGTCAAACAGGAATTCGGCTAGCGCCTTGGTCAGTTCGGTCTTGCCCACACCGGTCGGCCCGAGAAACAGAAAACTGCCCTGCGGCCGGTTCGGATCGTTCAGACCGGCGCGCGCGCGTCTGACGGCATTGGATACCGCCGACACCGCCGCCCGTTGGCCGATCACCCGTTTTCCCAGGCTTTCTTCCATATGCAGCAGCTTGTCACGCTCGCCTTCCAGCATCTTGTCGACCGGAATACCGGTCCAGCGCTCGACCACGCCTGCGATCTGCTCGGGGCCGACGGCTTCTTCAACCATCACGTCGTCACCGGCTTTTTCGGCATCCGCCAGGCGCTTTTCCAGGTCGGGCATGACGCCGTATTGCAGTTCGCCCATCTTGGCCAGATTGCCGGCGCGTCGCGCGGTTTCAAAGTCGTTGCGTGCCTTGTCGAGCAATTCCTTGATGTCGCGCGCCCCGGCCAGCTTGTCCCGTTCCGCCTGCCAGCGGGCGGTCATCTGGCTGGATTTCTCCTGCAATTCAGACAGGTCCTTTTGCAGCTTGGCCAGCCGGTCCTTGGAGGCCGCGTCGGTCTCCTTTTTCAGGGCCTCGGCCTCGATCTGCTTCATCAGCAATTCGCGGTCGATCGCGTCCAGCGCCTCGGGCTTGCTGGCCACTTCCATGCGCAACCGGCTGGCGGCTTCGTCCATCAGGTCAATCGCCTTGTCCGGCAGGAAACGGTCAGTGATATAGCGGTGCGACAAGGTTGCCGCCGCCACCAGCGCACTGTCGGAAATCCGGATACCGTGGTGCAGTTCGTATTTTTCCTTGATCCCGCGCAGGATACTGATCGTATCCTCGACCGTCGGTTCCTCAACCATCACAGGTTGGAACCGCCGGGCCAACGCCGCGTCTTTTTCCACATGTTTGCGGTACTCGTCCAACGTGGTCGCCCCAATACAGTGCAGCTCGCCCCGTGCCAGCGCCGGTTTGATCAGGTTGGCCGCGTCCATCGCGCCCTCAGATTTGCCGGCGCCCACAAGCGTGTGCATTTCATCAATGAACAGGATGATTTCACCGGCGGCGGAGGTGACTTCGTTCAGGATCGCCTTCAGGCGTTCCTCAAACTCACCCCGGTATTTCGCACCGGCGATCAACGCGCCCATGTCCAGCGCCATCAGTTTCTTGTTTTCAAGGCTTTCCGGCACATCGCCATTGACGATGCGCAGGGCCAGGCCCTCGGCGATCGCGGTTTTACCCACGCCCGGCTCACCGATCAGCACCGGGTTGTTCTTGGTTCTGCGGCTGAGGACTTGCATCGCGCGGCGGATTTCCTCGTCGCGGCCAATGATCGGGTCGATCTTGCCTTCGCGCGCCGCCTCGGTCAGGTCGCGGGCGTATTTCTTCAGGGCTTCATAGGTGTCTTCGGCGCTGGCACTGTCGGCCTTGCGGCCCTTGCGCACGTCATTGATTGCCCCATTCAGCGCCTGCGCTGTCACGCCGCCGTCTTTCAGCGCATCCTCAGCCGCCGATTTCACCATGGTCAATGCCATCAGGATACGTTCAACCGGCACAAAGCTGTCGCCGGCCTTCTTGGCCACGGTTTCCGCTTCGTCCAGAACCTTGGCGGTTTGGGTGTC
>JAURMY010000188.1 GCA_030830465.1 Alphaproteobacteria bacterium | reverse complement strand
GCCCCACGATGACATGGCGCAGGGTGTCCCACTCGTTCCAGCTTTTGACTTCGGTTTTATCGGCTGACCATGCCATGATCGGGCTCCTGCAGAATTAATCGGGCGGACAAAATCCGACACTTGCGCTGAATGCAAGGGAATTTGTGCGGGTTTGTCAGAATTCCGGCGCGAAGGGTTTTCCGGCGTCAGACATGGGCCGTCAGGCCGCCATCCACCCGCAGATTTTGCCCGGTGATATAGCTGGATGCGTCCGAAACCAGAAAGGCCACGGTTTCCGACAGTTCCGCAACACGGGCATAGCGTCCGGCGGGTATGCGGGCGGTGCGGTCGGCCTTTTCCGGCAGTGTGTCGATAAAGCCCGGCAGCACGTTGTTCATGCGGATACCCTCAGCGGCATATTTCGTGCTGAACAATTTGGTATAGCTGGCAAGACCCGCGCGAAAAACCGATGAGGTCGGAAAATCCGGGTCGGGTTCAAACACCGCAAAGGTCGAGATGTTGACGATCGAGCCGTGTTTTTGCGCCTGCATGATCGGTGTCACCAAACGCGTCATGCGCACGACATTCAGCAGGTAATAATCCATTCCAAGGTGCCAGTCGGCGTCGGAAATATCGTTCAGCGGGCCTTTGGGGCCGTGACCGGTGCAGTTGACCACACCGTCAATCCGCCCGAAATGCTGCATGGCGTGATGCACAAAGGCGGCCAGATCAGCGGGGATCAGGTTTGAACCGGTAAAGCCGAAACCACCCAGGGATTTGCCCAAAGCCTCGCCCTTGCCGGAAGAGGACATCACGCCCACGTCATATCCCCGTTCGGCCAGCAGGCGGGCGCTGTCTGCGCCGATGCCGCTGCCGCCGCCGACAATCAATGCCACTGGTTTGGTCATGGGGTCACCTCATTCCTTTTTGTCGTTGATGATCTTCATTTTGGCCTGCCCGCTTTGGCCCAAAGGCACGGTTGCGAAGGGGCCGGCATGGCACATCTGGTCAGGATCGGCTGGATCGGCGGGACCGGCCTCGGCAAAAATGGCTGCGGCGAATTGCTCGGCATTGTCCCTGGGGCGATAGCCGATATGGCTGGCCAACCGGTTGTCAACCGGGGCCCGGTCGTTGTTTGAGACACCGTAAATGATGCTGAACCCTGTGGTGGGGGTGTCAATCGCGCGCGTCACCAATTGGATCAGGTCATCATAGCTGAGCCAGGAACCCAGCGCGCGGGTGCTGGTGACCTGGGCACAGGACAGGATGCGCAGGCAGACCGCTTCAATCCCCAGTTTGTCCCAGTACATCTGGCCCAGATCCTCGGCAAAACATTTGGACAGGCCGTAATAGGTGTCGGGCCGGTGGGCGACATCGGTGCCGATGAAATCCTGTTTGGGATGCATGCCGACCGCGTGAATCGAACTGGCGTAAACCACGCGCCGCACCTTGTTGATACGGGCCGCCTCCCAGATGTTATAGGACCCGATGATGTTGGAGTGCAGGATCGTGTCAAACGGCGCCTCATCAGGGGAGCCGCCGAAATGCACCACCATATCGGCATCTTTCAGCAGGGCGGTCATCGCGGCCAGATCGGCCAGATCGGCCTGAACGAAAGTCTCGCCGTCATACAGCTTGGCAGGGGCGGCGGACCGGTCGGAGGACACCAGACGATCTGCCATCTTTGACAGGGGTTCGCGCAGGTAAGAGCCAAGCCGCCCGCAGGCCCCGGTCAATACGATCTTTTTCATGTTCTGCCTCTTCAGTCTGGAATGGGTTCAAGCGTCGCGCATGGTTTTCAGCAAGGCATCCGCCCCGCGGGCCAACAGGCCGGTGTCCGAACCGCAAGCCACAAAGGTAAAACCTTCGGCCAGCAGATTGCGCGCGAATGCGGGGTCGGGCACCAATGTGCCAACGGGAATGCCTTTGGCAATCAATTGCCGGGCGGCGGGCAGGATCGCCTCCCAAATGGCGGGGTCCAGCGGTTTACCCAGAATACCAAGATCGGCGCCGATGTCGGCGGGGCCGAAAAACACGCCGTCAACGCCTTCTGTCTGGCCGATCGCAAGGGTCTGTCGCAGGGCGGCACGGGTTTCGATCTGCACAAGGATTGCGGTTTCATCTTCTACGCGGCTGAAATAATCGCTGATCCGCCCGAAGCCGTTGGCGCGGGTGCCGACACTGACGCCGCGAATGCCTTTGGGTGGATAACGGCAGGCGGCAACTGCCTGTGCCGCCTCGGCAGGGGATTGGACCATGGGAAACAACAGGCCCTGCGCCCCGACATCCAGCAGACGCTTCACTTTGACAGGATCGTTCCAGTCGGGCCGCACCAGCGCCGTTGTGTCATAAGCCGCAAAAACCTGAAGCTGCGCCAGAACCGTGTTCAGGTCGTTTGGCGAATGCTCCATATCGATCACGACCCAGTCAAAACCGGCCCCGGCGACGATCTCGGCGGAAAAGTTGCTGGCCAGACTGACCCACAGCCCGATCTGGGGCTGTTTCGCGCGGATCGCTTGCAGAAACGGATTGGCCGGCAGGTTCATATGATCGCCTTTTCGTCAAAAGGTTCGCCGCGGGTCACGCGCTCAAAGCTGAACGGGGTCAGGTCCAGACTGCGAAATTCGCCATAGGTCAGATATTCCGACATGCCCCGCCCCATGGCCGGGGATTGTTGCAGGCCGTGGCCGGAGAAACCGTTCAGGAAAAGGAAATTCCGCACATCGGTATGGGGGCCGACAATCGCATTCTGATCCAGCGTGTTATAGGCGTAATGCCCGGCCCATTCGGTCACGATCTTGATCGATTCAAACTGCGGGATGCGGGTGGCGATGATCGGCCAGGCGTGGTTTTCCCAAAAATCCTGGTTCATGGTGAAATCATCAAAATCAACGGCCGGGTCATAATCGGTATGCCCCCCCGCCAGATAGGTTTTCGGCCCGTCCTGGCGCATGTGAATGCCCGAGGGATCAATCGTCAGCGGCAATTCGC
Organism: Alphaproteobacteria bacterium; assembly: GCA_030830465.1. The sequence continues at coordinate 1,900 of JAURMY010000188.1, read as the reverse complement.
GGTCCAATGGCTGGGCCGCCGAAAACACCCATGTGAAGCGTTTGCGCGGTTCAACCGGAATATCAAGCCCGGCCATATGGGCGGTGACATTGGCGCGCGGACCCGAGGCGTTCACAACCTGCCCGCAGGCAATCACTTCGCCGGATTTCAGGGTCACGCTGACGATCCTGTCGCCGGCGGCGTTCTTCGTCATCGCCTGCACTTCGTTGTCGATATATTCGGCCCCGCGTTCACGGGCGATGCGGCGGAACCAGTCAAACACCGTGCCGCCGTCCCAATAGCCCTCGTTCACCGTGTTTATGCTGCCCAGAACGATGTCATCGGTATGGTAAAACGGATAGGCCTGTTTGATCTGATCCGCTGTCAGAAGCCGGGTCGCGGCACCGGCCTCAACCTGCACGGCGTGGCTGGCGCGCAGGGCGTTGGCGAATTTTTCGTTATCCGCCAGATAAAGGTAGCCATAGCTTTGGATAGACAGGTTCGGCACCCGGCTGTCGCCGCCCATATAGGCGGGGAAGTTGTTGATGAAATCCGCCCCGAACTGCGAGATTTGCACATTCAGCTTGTTGCTGAACTGCTGGCGAATACAGGAATTTGTGTGCGCGGTTGAGCATTTCTGGTAAGACGGGTCGCGCTCAACCACCAGAACGGACCCTTTGAAATCCGGGTTGCCGGTCAGGAACCAGGCGGTCGAGGATCCCAGCATGGCGCCGCCGACGATCACGACATCATAGGTGGATTTCGCTGGTGTTTTGGCAAAGCCGCTGGCGTTCATTCAAAGATGTCCCCAAGTTTGGCGCGGCGCTGAACATCGGCGATGTCGGCGTCGCTAAGCCCGTAATCTGACGCCGCAGTTTCTGCCGAGATATAGCCAAGTGCAAGGTCACGTTTCACCATTTCCGCGGGGCGGTTTTCCGGCGCGCCGTAACCGGCACCCCCCGGAAAGGCCATCATCACCTTCCTGCCATGCGGCACGAACTGGCGGCCCTTGCCGTTCAGCGGGGTCAGGTCATCAAGCCCGATATGGGTTGCCCCGCCATTGGCCCCGCCGCGCCTGCCGCGGGCCGGATGGCTGACGCGGTCCAGCATGGCCGAAATGTCAAATTCATGGCCTTCGCGCGCGCCGACCTCCATATACTGGCCCAAACCGCCGCGATAGGTGCCGGCACCGCCGCTGTCGGCGCGCAGTTCCTTGCGCCAGACGATCACCGGACCGACCTGCTCGGTCGCTTCAACCGGCATGGTCATGACGCCCGAGGGAAAGGCGGTGGCATTCATGCCGTCCAGTTGCGGGCGCGCCCCGGCCCCGCCGGAATTGAAGGTCAGAACTTCGGCACGCACGGCGTCCTTCGGGGCCGCGACATCGGTGCGCGGGCGCAGGCTGACCTGAAAGTTGCACAGGCATCCGGCCCCTTCGGCGGGAACCGTATCGGGCAGGATTTTGTCCAGCGCGTCATAAACCGTATCGGGCACCATATGGCCGATCACGTGGCGCAGGGCCACCGGGGCGGGATGCTGGGCGTTGACGATGGTGTTTTCCGGCGCGGTGATTTCGAACGGTGCCAGCGAGGCGGCGTTGTTGGGAATATCCGGCGCGATGGCACATTTCAGCGCATAGCAGGCATAGGCTTTGGTATAGACCAAAGGCACGTTGATGCCCTTTTTGTCGACAGCCGAGGTGCCGGTGAAATCACAGGTCACACGGTCGGTTTCAAAGGCCAGCGACACCACAAGATCAATCGGGCGGTCAAAGCCGTCAATGCGCATCGACCCGGAGGCGCTGCGGCGGGGCAGGGCGGCGATACGTTCCAACGTGGCACGGCGTGAATTGGTCAGGATGAAATCGGCAATGCCGGTCAGGTCATCCAGGCTGAACTCTCGCATCATCTCGATCAAACGG
>JAURMY010000025.1 GCA_030830465.1 Alphaproteobacteria bacterium | reverse complement strand
CGCCTGCGGCTTTGACGCCGGGCCGTTTGACCCCTTGGCGCATATGATGGTGTCTGCCGCCGGATTTGCCCGGCTGACGGAACGCGCCATGGCCCTGGCCGATGATCTGTGCGGCGGCAAGCTGGTTCTGGTGCATGAAGGCGGTTATTCCGAGGCCTATGTGCCCTTTTGCGGCCATGCGGTCGTGGCGCAACTGGCGGGCTCTGGCATCAGCGCCGGTGATCCTTTGGGCGACGCCATCGCGGCGCGGCAACCGGGTGAACGGGTACAGGCTTTTCACCGGGCCTGGGTGGACGATCTGGTTGCCCATTTCGGTCTTTAGGACGCGAAAAATGACAAAGCGCCCCAATATCGTCCTGATATTCACGGACAATCAACAGGCGTCGACATTGGGCTGTTACGGCAATCCGGAAATTCACACGCCCAACCTGAACCGGCTGTCCGAACAAGGGGTGACCTTTGACCACGCCTTTTGCCCGAACGCCTTTTGCTCACCCTGCCGGGCGTCGGTTCTGACCGGTCAGATGCCGTCCCAGCACGGCGTGCATTCCTGGATCGACGACCGGAAATCTGCTGATTGGCCGAAGAACTGGCATGCGCTTGACGGGCTGACCACGCTGCCCGCAAGCCTGAAAGCCGCCGGCTATCGCACCGCCCTTGTCGGCAAATACCATTTGGGCCAGCCTACCACGCCCATGCCCGGCTTTGACCATTGGGTGACGCTGGAAGACGGGCATGTTCGCAGCTTTTACCACAACCGCATATTCGACAATGGCGAAAGCTATCAACAGCCCGGCCATTCGGTTGATTTCTTTACCGAAAAAGCCTGTGATTTCATGGCGGAACAGGCGGGCAGCGATCAGCCGTTCTTTTTGTTTCTGACCTATCCGGCGCCCTATGGCCACTGGCCCGCGACACAGGAACCGATCACCTGCCGCCACAGCGAACGCTATCAGGATTGCCCGATGGACAGCGTTCCGCGTCAGCCTCTCAGCAAGGCGGCGGTCGATGCATTCATGCGATCGCAAGCGCAATCCTCCAAAGAACTGGATATGTCGATGTTGATGCGCGCCCCCAATGATCTGGCGACATTGCGCAATTATTATGCGCAAATTTCCATGGTCGATGACGGGGTTGGAAACGTGATGGCGGCGCTGGACGATCTGGGCCTGGCGGATGATACTTTGCTGATTTTCACCAGCGACCACGGCATTTCGGTGGGTCAGCATGGGTTTTGGGGCCACGGGGCCGCAACCTGGCCGTCCAACCTGCACCTGGCCGCCCATTCGATCCCGATGATCCTGCGCCAGAAAGGGGTGACAAACACCGGTGCGCGGCCGGATCAGATGGTCTCTAATCTCGACCTTTTCGCGACCGTGCTGGACCACGCCGGCCTGCCGGTGCCCGGTGCGGATCAGGGCATTTCCAGCCGCTCGCTGATGCCGCTGTTGCAAGGGGAAGCACCGCCCGGATGGGGCCCGGATGTGATGTTTGCCGAACAAGAGGAAACCCGCGTGATCCGAACCCCGGACTGGGTCTATTTCAAGCGCTTCCAGCCCGGTGCAGGCGAGGTCCTGAAACATGCGCTTTACAACGTGAAAGCCGACCCGTCTGAGACCGGAAACCTGGCCGGCCGCACGGATCTGGCCCTGATCGAAGGCGATCTCAGCCAGCAAATTGACGGGTTTTTTGAAACCTTCCGGCGGCCCGAGGCGGATTTGTGGCAGGGTGGTACGCCGATCCAGAATTCCGTACGCCCCGATTTCTGGGCGGATGTCTGGGGGGCGGACTGGGCCCCGGTTTACAGCTATGAACCCCGCCCCGCCGAATGACCATGTTTCGCCCCTTGCAAGGACGCGCCCGGCAGCATTGACAGCCCCGGCGCCAACAGTCAGATAGGGCGCAAACGGACAGAACTTTGGGGGACTCGATGAAAAAGGTCTATAAAGACGCTGCGGCAGCGCTGGATGGCGTGCTGTTTGACGGCATGCTGATCGCCGCGGGCGGTTTCGGGCTGTGCGGCATACCGGAACTTCTGATCGCCGGCATTCGTGCCGCCGGCACCAGGAACCTGACCGTCGCCAGCAACAATGCCGGGGTCGACGGCTTTGGTCTGGGCGTGCTGCTGGAAAGCCGTCAGGTGAAAAAGATGATGTCGTCCTATGTGGGCGAAAACGCCGAATTCATGCGCCAGTACCTGTCGGGCGAACTGGAACTGGAATTCAATCCCCAGGGCACACTGGCCGAACGGATGCGCGCCGGTGGCGCCGGAATCCCGGGCTTTTACACCCAGACCGGGGTCGGCACGGTTATCGCCGAGGGCAAGGAAGAAAAGGAATTCGACGGCAAGCGGTACATCCTGGAACGCGGCATTGTCGCGGACCTGGCCATCGTCAAGGCCTGGAAGGGCGATACGATGGGCAATCTGATCTACCGCAAGACCGCGCGCAACTTCAATCCGCCCGCCGCGACCTGCGGCAAGATCTGCATCGCAGAGGTTGAGGAACTGGTCGAACCCGGACAGCTGGACGGGGACCAAATCCATACACCGGGCATCTATGTGCATCGCATCATTCAGGGCGATCACGAAAAACGCATCGAACAGCGCACCACGCGCAAGGCTTAAGGGGAACGGCATCATGGCATGGGACCGCAATCAAATGGCCGCCCGGGCGGCGCTGGAACTGGAAGACGGCTGGTATGTCAATCTGGGCATCGGCATTCCGACACTGGTATCCAACTACATCCCCAAGGGCATGACCGTGACGCTTGAAAGCGAAAACGGCATGCTGGGCATCGGGCCCTTTCCGCTGGACGAGGATGTTGACGCCGACCTGATCAACGCCGGCAAGCAAACCGTGACCGAACTGGCAGGCACCTCTTACTTCAGCTCGGAACAGTCCTTTGCGATGATCCGCGGCGGCAAGATCAACATGGCCATTCTGGGCGCGATGGAGGTCGCAGAAAACGGCGATCTGGCCAACTGGACGGTGCCGGGAAAACTGGTCAAAGGCATGGGCGGCGCGATGGATCTGGTGGCGGGTGTGCAGCGCGTGGTGGTGCTGATGGAGCACGTGGCCAAGGCCAAGGATGGCTCGGTCTCGCACAAGCTGCTGCCTG
>JAURMY010000187.1 GCA_030830465.1 Alphaproteobacteria bacterium | reverse complement strand
CGACCAGATGCGCCGCACCACCGCTTTTCCGCAGCTTTGTGGTAAATCCCTGCAAAGCGGCATTGGTGTCGAATGTGCCGTCCTCGATCGCCAGATCAATCTTACCCAGATCCATCGACACCACCCGCCCGGCACCGATATTCATATGCCCGACCTCTGAATTGCCCATCTGCCCGTCAGGCAGCCCAACATCGCGGCCCGAGGTTTTCAGCGTGGCATTCGGGCAGCTGGCCATCAGGCGGTCATAGGTCGGGGTATGGGCCAGCGCGACCGCGTTATTCGCGGTCTCGGCCCGCAGGCCCCAGCCATCAAGTATGCAAAGAACGACAGGTTTCGGTGTGGCCATCTGCTCGTATGATCCGGTTTTTCTTGGTTCTATGCCCAAGGAAAGGCCAAGGCAACCGGCAAGGCCCGATCAGGCGCGGTGATAGGGCGCACCCGCAATGATCGAGGCGGCACGGTATAACTGTTCCGCCAGCATCACCCGCACCAGCATATGCGGCCAGACCATTTGGCCGAAAGACAGCGACGCATCGGCCTTGGCGCGCAATTCCGGGTCAATCCCGTCAGCGCCGCCAATGACAAAGGCCAGATCCTGCCGGCCCTGATCCCGCCAACTGCCCAAAAGGGCCGCAAAATCCGGTGAGGACATCACCTTGCCGCGCTCATCCAGGGTGCAGACCAGCGCGCCGTTGGGGACGGCCTTTTCCAGCAAAGCCGCCTCGGCCCTCATGCCGATGCTCTTTTTGTCCTCGACCTCAATCACCCGCGACGGGCCCAGCCCGAAGGCGCGGCCCGACTTGTCGAAACGATCCAGATAGTCATTGGTCAAAAGGCGTTCGGGTCCATCCCGCAACCGGCCAACGGCGCAGATATGGACGCGCATCCTACACCTTGGCGGCCGCTGTGGCCGCGCCGTTTGGCAGCCACATTTTTTCAAGCTGGTAGAACTCGCGCACTTCCGGGCGGAAGATATGGACGATGATATCGCCGCAATCCATCAGCACCCAGTCGCCGGTCTGCCGGCCTTCGACGCGACAGGCATGGCCCAGTTCGGCCTTCATCACTTCGTTCAGCTTTTCCGACATCGACACGACCTGCCGGGTTGAGCGGCCAGAGGCGATCACCATATAATCCGCCATTTCCGATTTGCCTTTCAGGGCGATCGGAACCACGTCTTCGGCTTTGTCTTTTTCCAGAGAGTCAAGAACAAGGGCAAGCAACTGGCTGCCGGGCTTGGACTTGTCTGGGGCCGCTGCGGCCCCGGGTGCAGCCGCTGTTTTGGCTGCTTCAGCACGTTCAGGCAGAACGATGTCCTCCATAAAAATACGTCACATAAAAAGCCCTGACGCCGAGCCTTGTAAAAAGGCTAACAGAATCAGGGCCGTTTCTCAAGTTACCGGCGAGGTTTGGTTACGCCCGCACCAGCTTTTCGTAATCGGTCGAAATATCGCGCGCCATTTGGCCCACTTCGAAATTATAGCTGCCGATCTGGCCCACTGGGGTGACTTCGGCGGCGGTGCCGGTCAGCCAGCATTGTTCAAAGGATTCAAGCTCTTCCGGCATGATGTGGCGTTCGTGGACCTTGATTTGCTTGCTGTTCAGCATGCCAATGACGGTTTGCCGGGTCAGGCCGTTCAGAAAGCAATCGGCCATCGGTGTATGGACTTCGCCGTTCTTCACAAAGAAAATATTGGCACCTGTTGCTTCGGCGACATAGCCCCGATAGTCGAACATCAAGGCATCCGAACAGCCCTTCGCCTCGGCGGCGTGTTTGGACATGGTACAGATCATATAAAGACCGGCGGCCTTGGCGTGGCTGGGGATGGTTTCGGGCGAGGGGCGCTTCCATTTGGAAATATCCAGCTTGGCCCCCTGGAATTTCGCATCGCCGTAATAGTTGCCCCATTCCCAACCGGCAATCGCCATGCGGACGGGATTGCGCTTGGCCGAAACGCCCATGTCCTCGCCCGACGCCCGCCAGGCGACCGCACGGACATAGGCATCTTTCCAGCCATTGGCCTGCAACATGTCGTATTTCGCCTTTTCGATCTCCTCGACCGAATAGGGGATTTCAAAGTCGATCATATTGGCGGATTTCTTCAGCCGTTCGGAATGCTGGACGGATTTGAAGATTTTACCGTTATAGCACCGCTCGCCCTCAAACACCGCCGAGGCATAGTGCAGCGCATGGGTCAGGATATGCACATTGGCATCGCGCCACGGCACCAGTTTGCCGTCCATCCAGATTTGTCCGTCACGATCATCATATGCACCCGCCATGGCCCGGCTCCTCGATATTGACCGGCCCGCCGCCGATCTTTGCAAATATTACGCAATTAGGTCCGTATCGGACATAATATTACGCGAATTCGACGATTTGCTAACATTTGATTCTTGGAATGTCAACAAGACTGACATAAACTGGCGCAACCCACAGTATTTTGTGTTCCAACCGGGGTGATATGCAGGATCAACGAATTTCCGGCCAAAACAGCAGCGGCGAAAGCCTGCTTTTTCTGACCGACGACCAGTTGCGCAAAGGGATCGAGGCGATGTTTTTTGCCTATCGCGGCTTTACCGCTGACCCGGACCGGATTTTGGAAAACTACGCCTATGGCCGGGCGCATCACCGCGCGATCCATTTCATCAGCCGCGCGCCGGGCACGACGGTCAACAATCTGCTGGATATTCTGGGCGTTACCAAACAGTCGCTGAACCGGGTTCTGCGCACCTTGGTAGAGGACGGTCTGGTAGACAGCCGCGTTGGCAGGCGCGACAAGCGCGAGCGGCACCTCTATCTGACGGAAACCGGGCGCGCGCTGGAACATGATTTGTCCGAAGCCCAACGTATCCGCATGCGCGCTGCCTATCGCGCCGCCGGACCCGAGGCGGTCCAGGGCTTTCGCCGGGTGCTGGACGAAATCATGGACCCGCAAATGCGCAAACTGCTGCACGCCATGACAGACGGGGGTGCAGGATGACAGAACTGTCTGACGCCCATCTGCTGATCGTCGATGATGACGAACGCATTCGCGGCCTGTTGAAAAAATTCCTGAACCGGCATGGGTATTGGGTCAGCACCGCGCGCGATGCGGCCCATGCGCGGCGCTTGTTGCCGGGG
>JAURMY010000186.1 GCA_030830465.1 Alphaproteobacteria bacterium | reverse complement strand
GAGGCGCACCATATGTTCGTGGGCGAAACCGGGGTAGGCCGCACGATCCAGCGCACCTGCGAAGCGATGGTGGCAGCAGGCATCACCGATCCTTACGACATCAACAAAGTGCGGGCGCTGGGCGTGATCGACCTGCCGACCATTCAGAAAAAACTGAACCTGCACTATACGCTGTCGCTGGATCTGTTCGGTTCAGAAGTGTCCACCAATGCGGCGAATGCCTTCAACTCGGGCATCAAGGGGCGCTATCAGGAAACCAAGATCGACGACGATCACAAGCTTCTGGACGCGACCTATCCGGTGTCGGAATTTGCCGAAGGCAAGCTGTTGATCCGCGAGGTTCCGGCCCTGACCGCGATCAACATGCGCCTGCGCGATGACTATTCCAAAGATGCCGCAGGCGGTGTGGGGCGCTGGAACGCCATCATCAAAAAGAACGGCGTAGAGTTTGAACTGACCCTGCCGCATGAAGGGTTCCACCGCCAGATCGGCGCCTTCAACGGCGCACCGATCACGCCGGAAGGCACCGTGATTTCGGCAGAGGAATGGGCGGCGAAACGCGATGGCTGGCTGCCTTCCAAGGCCGATGGCGACTTCATCCAGTCGCTGATGCAACCGGTCTGGGAACCGGGCAAATACGCCGGCTGGATCGCACCGCCGCGCGTCGGCATCGACAACAAGCCGGGCGATTTTGAATATGTGCAAATCCATCAGGCATGATTGGGCGCCGCCCCGGACCCGTTCCGGGGCGGCGTAAACGAGGCCGTCCATGAACAAACCCATCAAACAGCACCTGATCGACCCGGAAATCTGCATCCGCTGCCATGCCTGTGTCGAGGCCTGTCCGATTGATGCGATCACTTTTGACGACGTCAACGTGGTCGTCAATCAAGGCACCTGCACGATGGAAATGGCCTGTATCTCGCCCTGTCCGACCGGGGCGATCGACAACTGGCGGGTTGTGACAGAACCTTATTCGGTCGAAGAACAACTGGGCTGGATGGAACTGCCGGAACAGGCCGATCTGGCCGAAGCGGGTGATGATGGCGTCGAGGCGCTGGATGATACTGTCGCGGCATTGCTGGCCACCGCCCATCAGGGGGCGGGCGGTGCGGCCAAGGCGCCGGCATCGGCGTCGCATCCGGCGGTCAATCTGCATTCCACCACAAAACCCGTCGACGCGGTGGTCCAGGGCAATTACCGGCTGACGACCGATGGGGCGGATGCCGATGTGCGCCACATCATTCTGGATCTGGGCAGCGCGAATTTTCCCCTGCTGGAAGGGCAGACCGTGGGCATCCTGCCGCCCGGAAATGACGCCAGCGGGCGGCCTCATAAGCTGCGGCTTTATTCGGTTTCCAGCCCGCGGGACGGCGAGCGCCCGAACACCAACAATTTTTCCCTGACCGTGAAACGCGAAGACCACGGTGTTGCGTCAAACTATATCTGTGATCTGAAGCGCGGCGACAAAGTCCGGGTTACCGGCCCGTTTGGGTCGACCTTTCTGGTCCCGGACGATCCGCAAACCCGCCTTGTCATGGTGTGCACCGGTACCGGTTCGGCCCCGTTTCGCGCCTTCACCATGCACCGCCAGCGCACCATGCCCGGCATCAAGGGCAGCATGAAACTGTTCTTTGGCGCCCGTACCCCCGAAAGCCTGCCCTATTTCGGACCGCTTGGCAAAGTGCCGCAGACTTTCCTCGAAAAGCATTTCGCTTTCAGCCGGGTTGAAGGCCAGCCGAAATCCTATGTTCAGGACATGTTGCGCGCCGATGCGGCGGCGATTGCGCCGCTGCTGACGGACCCCAACGCCTATATTTATCTCTGTGGGTTGAAAGCGATGGAAACCGGGGTCGAAGCGGCGTTTCAGGACATCGCCCGGGGGGCCGGGCTGAACTGGACGACAGTGCGCGACCGGATGCGCCAAGAAGGCCGGTATCATGTCGAAACCTACTGAGCCGTTCGTGCACCCCATCCGGGTTGGCTGGGGCGACTGCGACCCGGCGCTGATTGCCTATACCGGCCGGATCCCGAACTGGGCGCTGGAAGCGATCGACGCCTGGTGGGCCTGTTTTGCAGGTGTTGACTGGTTTCAGATGAATGTGGATCGCGGTTACGGCACGCCCTTTGTGCATATGAGCCTTGATTTCACCGCGCCGATCACACCGCGCCACCGGTTGGACTGCAGGGTTGAGCTGTTGGGTCTGGGTGAAACCTCTGTTCGGCACCGGGTGGTCGGACGACAGAACGGTGTGGACTGTTTCAACGGCAATTTCGTTTCGGTCTTTGTTGACAGCAAGACCTTTACCAGCCGCCGCCCGCCGGAAGCCTTGCGCGCCTTGGTTCAGGGGCTGCAAATCACCTGAGCGGGCGCATATGCAGTATTGTGCCATAAAGTGATATGCATTATATTTCCGCAACTGACCGGATCAGGTGACGGATGAGCGAAATCGTAGGATTTGACGGCCGGATAGCCACAAGAGCCGATGCCGAAACATCGCCTGAAATGCGTATCGACGCCTTTTTGCATATGGTCGGCGAAAGGGTGCGCGCCGCCCGCGCCCGCAAAGGTATCTCGCGCCGGGTTCTGTCGGAAATCTCGGGTGTTTCGCCGCGGTATCTGGCGCAGCTTGAGGGCGGGCAGGGCAATATATCCATCGGTTTGCTTCTGAAAATCAGCGAGGCGCTGGATTTCGATATTGAATGGCTTGTGGCCTCGGACGACCCTTGGCATTCGGAAACCGCGATGGCGCGCTATCTGCTCAGCCGTGCGACGCGCGACCAGATCGGTCAGGTGATGGCGATCCTTGAAACCGAGAGCCTGGCCAGCCAGCGCGCCGGCCGCATTGCGCTGATCGGACTGCGGGGAGCGGGAAAATCCACCCTTGGTCGTCTGGCGGCGGCGGCACTGGGCTTGCCGTTTCTGGAACTGGATCAGGAAATCGAACTGGCCTCGGGAATGCCCGTGAATGAAGTGTTCAATCTTTATGGTCAGGATGCCTATCGCCGGTTAGAGCGCCAGGCGCTGGAGCGGATCGCGGCGACCCATGAAAACCTGATTCTGGCGGTCGCGGGCGGCATCGTTTCGGAACCCGAAACCTATTCCTATTTCCTGCGCCATTTCTATGCGGTCTGGCTGAAGGCGCGGCCTGATGAACATATGACCCGGGTGCGCGGGCAGGGCGATGAACGTCCGATGACAGGCAATCCCGATGCGATGAATGATCTGAAACGAATCCTCAGCAGCCGCGAGGCGCTCTATTCCAAGGCCGAGGCCGAAGTGGACACTTCCGGGCAAAGCGAACCCGAATCCGTCGCGCAGTTGTTGAAAGTCATCGAAAAAGCGCGTTGACAGGGACCCCTGAACCCAAAGCGTTTTGCGTTTAACTTGAAACAAATTACTTCACCTAACACGTTGAAATCTTTGATTTCAGTCGGCGATTGGTGAGTCAAGCTCAACGCAATGCGATCTAATGCAGGATGATCAGGATCGCGCCCACGATCACCAGAATCGCGATAATCAGGTGTTTGCGGCGTAAATCCTCATTGCGGAAAATGAATGCGCCAAAGGCCAGCGCCCAAAGCGGCGCGGTCGAGGCAAGGGGTGCTGCAATCAGCAGGCTGCCGGACTGAATCGCCGTGTTCAGGGACAGGATTCCAAAACCGTTGATCACCCCGCTCAGGGCAAAAATCAGGCGCGCGCGTCCCCGGCCGGCTGCTGTCGGTGCTGCCTTTTTCCGCGTCAATGCGACCAGCATCAACAGTACGACACTTGAAACCGTTGACGCGAGCAGGGCGGCAAAATAGGGGCTGGGCATATCGGCAAATCCCAGCTTTGTGATCGGTTGGGCAACGCCGCGAAAGAACGCAGCGCCCAGCGGGATCAGCAAAAACCAGACCGGCCACTGGCGCGGACTGCCGCGCCGGTTTTGCGCCGCCAGCGCCATGCCCGCCATCATCAGGGCGATACCGGCGACGATCCCTGTCGTGAAGGTCTCGCCCAGAAACAGCACCGCCGGAATAACAGAGAACATCGGCGTGAATGCCCCGATTGACGAGGTCAGCGCCGGGCCGACCCGTTTGACCGAGGTGATTTGCAATGTCTGCCCCATGGCCGGGAAAAACAGCCCGCTTAACGCGAAAATCAGCGCGCCCCGTGTCAGCCACCAGTCGCTGTGCACCACAAAGGGCGCAGCCAGCCAGAACATCAGGCTCATGGACGCCACCGAAAGAAACGCCCCTTCCAGCGCGTTGCCCTGACCGCCGGCTTTGCGTTGGATATGCACGTTCAACCCGAACAAGGCCGCCGCACAAAGGGCCATGGACACAGCAAGAAAATGCATCTGAACGCTCCGTTACAAGGAACCCGCAGCGTAAACATGTGGCCATGGGCTGCAATGGCATAATGACCGCGCAGGGCGTGAAACGGACCGGCCCGCAAAGGCCGCGGGTTTTCGTGACTTTGGTTGGGAGGCTGGTGCTGCAGGGGAGGATTGAACTCCCGACCTCGTCCTTACCAAGGACGCGCTCTACCACTGAGCTACTGCAGCATTTCAGTGCAGCGTGCTTTTAGCGCAATTCCGCCCAGACGCAAGCCCTATCTGGACCAAGGTGCCGCTCTGGGCTAAGGAAGGGCGATGGATAGGAAAGACCGGCCTGAACAAAAGAAAAACCGCGAAAAATCGGCCGATGCCGAGGCACGGGCGGCACGATTGAAACAGGCTTTGCGCGACAATTTGCACCGGCGAAAGGCGCAGGGCAGGGCGCGGGATTCGGACAAGAACCCGACGCAAGACAACTGAGGCATAGGCGACCATGGATTCGATCATTGTAAAAGGCGGCGGCGCGCTGAGCGGGCAAATACCGATTGCCGGGGCGAAAAACGCCTGTCTGACGCTGATGCCGGCGACCTTGCTGACAGAGGAGCCACTGACGCTGACCAACGCGCCGCGCCTGTCGGACATTCGCACGATGACCGAACTGCTGACCTCGCTTGGGGTTGAATCCTCTAGCCTGCAACAGGGCCAGGTTCAGGTTCTCAGCTCCAAGGCGATCAGCAATCACAAGGCGGATTATGACATCGTGCGCAAGATGCGTGCTTCGATTCTGGTGCTGGGTCCGATGCTGGCGCGCGACGGACATGCGGTTGTC
>JAURMY010000185.1 GCA_030830465.1 Alphaproteobacteria bacterium | reverse complement strand
TGGATGCCTTTGCCGGGCTTTATTGCGTCAATGTCGGCTATGGCCGCACTGAAATCGCCGATGCCATTGCCGAACAGGCGCGCGAGCTGGCCTATTACCATTCCTATGCGGGCCATGGGTCCGAGGCGTCGATCACGCTGGCGAAAATGGTTCTGGACCGGGCACCCGCGAATATGTCGAAAGTCTATTTCGGCCTTGGCGGGTCGGATGCGAACGAAACCAACATCAAGCTGGTCTGGTATTACAACAACGTCCTTGGCCGGCCGGAAAAGAAAAAGATCATCTCGCGCTGGCGGGGCTATCACGGGTCGGGTCTGATGACCGGTTCGCTGACCGGGCTTGAACTGTTCCACAAGAAATTCGACCTGCCGCTGGCGCAGGTGTTGCACACCGACGCGCCCTATTATTATCGCCGCACTGACGCGACGATGACCGAGGCGCAGTTTTCCGCCCGTTGCGCGGCTGAGCTTGAGGCGCTGATCAAACGTGAGGGCGCTGACACGATTGCGGCCTTCATCGGCGAGCCGGTTCTGGGAACCGGCGGCATCGTGCCGCCGCCGGCGGGGTATTGGGCCGCCATTCAGGCGGTTCTGAAGAAATATGATATCCTGCTGATCGCCGATGAGGTCGTCACCGGATTTGGCCGGTTGGGCACGATGTTCGGGTCCGATCATTATGGTCTTGAGGCGGATATCATCACCATCGCCAAGGGTCTGACATCGGCCTATGCGCCGCTGTCCGGCTCGATCGTCAGTGACAGGGTCTGGGCGGTTCTGGAACAGGGCACCGATGAATTCGGCCCGCTTGGCCATGGCTGGACCTATTCCGCCCACCCGATCGGGGCGGCGGCGGGCATTGCCAATCTGAAACTGATCGACAGTCTGGGATTGGTGAAAAACGCCGGCGACACAGGGGCCTATCTGAATGCGGCGATGAAAGACGCCTTGGGGAGCCACCCCAATGTGGGCGATATCCGTGGCGAAGGCATGCTGTGCGCGGTTGAATTCGTGACCGACCGGGAAAGCCGCGCGCCGTTCACGCCAGCGGGCAAGACCGGCCCGCAACTGGCCGCAGCGTTGTTGGCCGAGGGGGTGATCGCACGGGCGATGCCGCAGGGCGACATCCTGGGCTATGCGCCGCCCCTGTGCCTAAGCCGTGCCGAAGCGGATGAGGTGGTGGGTAAAACGGCAAAGGCGGTGAAAGCGGTGCTGGGGTGACGGCCTGACACCCTTACCCTGCCAACAACACCTTTGCCGCCTCTTTGGCCTGATCGGTGATCTTGTCGCCCGCCAGCATGCGGGCGATTTCCTGGGTTCGGACTTCGCCGGAAATCGGTGATACGCGGGTGCTGGTTGTGCCCGCTGTCACGGATTTTTCCACCAGCCAGTGATGCGCGCCCAATGCCGCCACCTGCGGCGAATGGGTGACCACCAGCACCTGACCGCCCTCGGCCAGCGCCGCCAGGCGACGGCCAACCGCATCTGCCGTCGCACCGCCGACACCGCGATCAATTTCATCAAAGATCATCGTCAGGCCGTCTGCCCGCGCCGACAGGCACACTTTCAGCGCCAGAAGGAACCGCGAAAGCTCACCGCCCGAAGCGATCCGGCCCAAGGGGCCCGCCGGGGCACCGGGATTGGTAGCAACCGTAAACTGAACCTGATCCACCCCATCCGGTCCCGGTTCGGCGGCTGACATCTGCGTCGTGAAAACCGCCGCTTCCATTTTCAGCGGTTTCAGTTCCCCGGCCATGGCCTTGTCAAGCCGCGCGGCCGCGGCGCGGCGCGATTGTGACAGGGTTTCGGCGGCAAGGCGAAACTGCGCTTCAGCCGTCGCCACACGGGATTTCAGGGCGGTCAAATCCTTTTCGCCGCCGGTAAGATCGCCAAGATCGGCCCGCAGCTTGTCGCCAAAGGCAGCAAGATCATCCGGGCCGACGCCATGTTTGCGGGCAAGGGCGCGAATGGCGAACAGGCGTTCCTCGGTGCGTTCCAGATCGCTGGGATTGAAGTCCAGCGCCGTCAGGCAATCCTCAATCCCGCTTTGCGCGTTGGCCATTTCTTCGACGGCGCGGTCAAGGGCGGCCAAGGCGACTTCCAAACGCCCTTCCGCCTTGGCCTCGGCATCGCGCAGCCAGCGCTGCGCATCGCTGATCAGCCCCTCGGCCCCTTGCAGGCTCAGGGCCTCGCCCGCCTTGGCAATGCCCTCGCGGATACGGCTTGCGGATTGCATCAAACGCCGGTCGGTATCGAGCTTGGCATCCTCGCCCGGCTTCGGGGCCAGCATGTCAATCTCGGCCACCGCATGTTCCAGATAGTCGCGGTTTTCGGCCTGTTTGGCCAGATAGGCCTGCCGCATCTCCAGTTCCGCCCGCGCGTCCGACCAGTCCCGCCAGGCCGTGCGGCAGGTGGCCACAGTTGCCGCGAGGGCGCCGAACTCATCCAGCAGCGCCCGGTGGCCACGGGCATTCAGCAGGCCGCGATCGTCATGCTGGCCATGCAGTTCCACCAGATGATCCGAGATTTGACGCAAGATTTCGGTTGAGCAACGCCTGTCGTTCACATAGCCCTGTTTGCGCCCGTCCCGGTTCGAGGTGCGGCGCAGAACCAGGTCGTCGTCAGACCGCAACCCGGCCTGATCCAGCACCGCAAAAACGGGGTGGTCTTGCGGCAGGGTAAATTCTGCGGTGACCTCGCCCTGTTCGGCCCCTTCGCGCACCACGTCGCCGCGTCCGCGCCACCCCAAGACCACGCCCAGACTGTCCAACAGGATCGACTTGCCGGCACCGGTTTCGCCGGTCAGCACGTTCAGACCGGCCTGAAAATCAAGATCAAGCCGTTCAATCAACAGGATATCGCGGATCGTCAATCCCCGCAGCATCAGCCCGCCCCCAAGCTTTGGCGTTAAATCCAGCTGCCCTTGATCGTGCGTCGGTAAATGGTGCGCAGCCAGCCTTCGCCTTTGGCTTCCATGCTCAGGCCCT
>JAURMY010000184.1 GCA_030830465.1 Alphaproteobacteria bacterium | reverse complement strand
GCCTGACGGATCAGACCCTCGGTGACGGGGATATTCTCAAGCGGCATATCCCCCGCTGACAGCTGAACCAGACCCGCCCGCACCGGTCAGGCCGCCAGAATCGCGTCAAGCTTGCCTGAGCGTTCCAACTCATAAAGCTCATCACAGCCACCGACATGACGTCCGCCGATAAAGATTTGCGGCACGGTCCGTCCGCCATTGGCCCTTTGGGTCATTTCCGCACGGCGGTCGGGTTCCACGCCCAGATCGACCTCGGAATAAGTGACGTTTTTTTGCGTCAACAGGCGCTTGGCCGCCTGACAATAGCCGCAAAAGCGGGTGGTGTAGATTTCGACCTGTTTCATGTTCAATGCCCCGGTTATCTGGGATAGGATCTACTGTATTTAGGGATCCCTTGCAACGCGTGCAAACACCGCCACATTGACCTGTGCTGCCCCGGCAGTCAGGCAGGCTTCGGCGCAGGCTGAAAGTGTCGCGCCCGAAGTCATCACATCGTCCACCAGCAAGATATTCCGGTTGCGAATGGTCGCCAGATGCCGCGGGGCAACCGCAAAAGCGTCCCGCTGGTTTTCGTACCGGGCTTCGCGGGTCATGTTGGTCTGAACCCGTGTCGGTCTGGTGCGCAGCAAAAGATCGGGGCAGGTGTCGCAGTGTTTCAGCCGGGCAATCCCGTCGGCCAAAAGGGACGCCTGATTGTAGCGGCGGAAAAACAGCCGTCGCCAATAAAGCGGCACGGGCACGATCAGCGCATCTTCCAGCGGCAGGTCCCGCGCGGCATGGGCCATCCAGCGCGCCATGGCCGGGGCAAGGTCCTGCCGGTCGCCATGTTTCAACGCCAGCACCAAGCGCCGGGCGGCACCGTCATAGATCACCGAAGCGCGGCCTATACCCCAGGGCTTTGGGGCCACCAGACAACTGTCGCAATGCACGGTTTCGCCGGATTTCTCGCCCGGCAAGGGCACACCGCAGGCATCGCATAACAACCCCGCCAGAAACGGCGTTTCCCGCCAGCAAGAACTGCACAGCGCGAAATCCGCGTCGGTTTCAATGCCGCAATTCAGGCATTGGGGTGGAAACAGAAAATGAATAGCCGATTGTAATTTCATCAAATCGTCCGTATTTCCAAAACGCCCGAGCCGAAAGGACGTTATGACCGCCCCGCTGATTGATCCCAAAACAGTCGCACAGCACCGGCGGCGGGCGCAGGACATGGCCGAACCGGCCATGTTCTTGCAAGAACACGCCGCCGCGCAAATCTCAGAAAGGCTGAGCGAGGTTAACAAATCGTTTACCGACGCTGCCATTGTCACCGGATTTCCATCGGTCTGGCGCGATCTGTTGCCCGGCGCGCACATTGTTCCCCCGACCGAGGATCTGGGCCTTGGCCCTGCATCGTTTGATCTGGTGGTGCATGCCCTGACTTTGCACAATATGAACGACCCGGTCGGACAGATGATCCAGTGCCGCCGCGCTTTGCGGCCGGACGGCCTGTTTCTGGCGGTGTTGTTTGGCGGACGCAGCTTGCAGGAATTGCGCACAGCCCTTGCCGAGGCCGAAAGCCGCCTTCTGGGCGGACTAAGTCCAAGGGTGACCCCGATGGCCGAACTGCGCGATCTGGGCGGGTTGTTGCAACGGGCGGGTTTTGCCCTGCCGGTCGCGGACAGCGATCACCTGTCGATAACCTATGCCGATCTTCCAGCCCTGATGCGCGATCTTCGGGCCATGGGCGAGGCCAATCCCCTGACGGCCCGGCGCAAAGGGTTCACGCGGCGCGGCTTGTTCGATCTGGCCCAGCGCCTTTATACCGAAAACTTCGCCAAAGACGGCCGCCTGACCGCCACCGCCGAAATGATCTATCTGACCGGCTGGGCCCCCAGCGAAAATCAGCAAAAACCGCTGCGCCCCGGTTCGGCGCAGGCGCGGCTTGCCGATGCGCTGGGCGTTGCCGAACACCGAACCACAGACCCTGCTTTGCCCATTGCCAAGGACCGTTTCCCGTCATGACCCACCGCCCGCCTTATGCCCCGGCTGATCATCCCACAGTGAAACACGGCAAGATCGGCGTTCTGATTGCCAATCTGGGAACGCCCGACGCCACCGACTATTGGTCAATGCGGCGCTATCTGAACGAGTTTCTGTCCGACAAAAGGGTGATCGACTATCCCGGTTGGAAATGGCAGCCGCTGTTACAGTTGATCATTCTGACAACGCGGCCGTTTCGATCGGGTCGGGCCTATGCCTCGATCTGGAACAAGGACCGCAACGAAAGCCCGTTGATGACGATCACGCGGGATCAACGCGACCGCTTGGCCGAGAGCCTTGAACAGACCTATGGCGACCGGGTCGTCGTGGATTTCTGTATGCGCTATGGCAATCCATCCACCGCGTCAAAGGTCAAGGCGCTGATCGCGCAGGGCTGTGACCGGATCCTGTTTTTCCCGCTTTATCCGCATTATGCCGGGGCGACGTCGGCCACGGCGAATGACCAGTTCTTCAAGGTCCTGTCGCGGGAAACGTGGCAGCCGGTGGCGCGGGTTGTCGCGCCCTATTACGATCAGCCGGAATTTATCGACGCGCTTTCGGGGTCCATTCGGGGCGCCTATGCCGGATTGGCGCAAAAGCCAGACGTTCTGGTCGCGTCATATCACGGTATGCCGCAGCGCTATCTGACCCAGGGCGATCCCTATTATTGCCAATGCGTGAAAACCTCGCGCCTGTTGCGCGACAGCCTGGGCTTTGCCGACAATCAGCTTGTCACCACCTTTCAGTCGAAATTCGGGCCCGAAGACTGGATCGGACCGGCCACGGTGGAGGAAGTTGCCCGGCTGGCGCGGGCCGGGAAAAAGCATCTGGCGGTGGTAGCCCCGGCCTTTTCATCCGACTGCATCGAAACCCTTGAGGAAATCGAGGAAGAGATTCGCCACAGTTTCATGCAGGCGGGCGGCGAATCATTCACCTATATCCCGTGTCTGAACGCCTCAAAGCCGCATATCGACATGATGGCCTCGATTGTTTCAACGAATTTGCAGGGTTGGACCTAGAGCGGCACGGCCCGCAATCCGGCCCCAAATCTCTGGCTTGCGGCGGTTCCCTAAACCTCGGTTCAAGTTTGGCCTGTGGCGGCGAACCCGTCCCTATACATTTGGGTTATTGGCATCCTCCGTTCGTCGCATAAACCCGGACTACAACCCGCGGCGAATTTCGATCCTGATCCGGGCGGCCTAGATCGGTTGGCACAGGGACACGGCACAATGCCGTTTCCAGACAAACCCAAGGATACGAAAATGAAAAAGCTTCTTATGACAACCGCGATGACTTTGGCTCTGATTGCTCCGGCTGCACATGTTCTTGCGCAGACAACTACAGACACGGACCCGCTGAAAAAGCTTCTGACAAGCGGCAGCGCCTCGTCAGAAACCGGCGTGACAGGCGATTCCATTGGCGATGACGGTGTTGGCCACGATGACGGCACTGAAGGCGCTGAAGGCCCCGGCCATGACGGCGGCAACGAGGGCGCGGGCCACGATGCGGGTGGCGAAGGTGCCGGTCACGATGCGGGCGGTGAAGCCGGCGGCGACAACGACTGATCGACCAAGCTGAATTCGGGCACCCTGTTCGCGGGGTGCCCGCATGCGTTACAGCAGATCGCGCAGGGCCGCGATCAGCGGCACATCGGCAGGCGGCATCGGATAGGATTTAAGGTCCTGAACCCGCACCCATTTCAACGCCTGACCCTCGCGCGGATGCGGCGTGCCTTGCCATTTCCGGCAGGCAAACAGCGGCATCAACAGATGAAAATCCGCATAGCTGTGGCTGGCAAAGGTCAGGGGCGACAAACAGCTTTGCCAGGTGTCGATCCCCAGTTCTTCCTGCAATTCGCGGATCAAGGCGATTTCCGGCGTTTCGCCCGGTTCAACCTTGCCGCCGGGAAATTCCCACAGGCCCGCAAGCGACTTGCCCTCCGGCCGCTGGGTCAACAGGATGCGTCCGTCCGGGTCGATCAGCGCGACCGCCGAAACCAGCAGGGTTTTCACGACCGGTAGTCAGCGTTGATCGAGATATATTGCTTGGTCAGATCACAGGTCCAAACCTTGGCGGTGCCTTTGCCAATGCCCACATCCACCCGGATTTTCAGCTCCGGCTGTTTCATATAGGCCGCCCCGTCCTCCTCGCGGTAGTCGGGCGAAACCCAGCCGTCCTTGGCCACCAGAATATCGCCAAACCAGATGGTCAGCTTATCCCGGTCGGCCTTGGCGCCGGATTTGCCGGTGGCCATCACGATCCGGCCCCAGTTCGGGTCCTCCCCGGCAATCGCGGTTTTCACCAAGGGTGAATTGGCTATTGCCAGTGCGATCACCCGGGCCGAGGCGTTTGACGCGCCGCCGTTCACCTCAACCTCAACGAATTTCGTGGCACCCTCGCCGTCTTTCACCACCAGGTGCGCCAATTCCAGCATCACCTGCCCCAAAGCCGCAGCAAAGGCCTTGCCCGAGGCGCTGTTGGGTTTGCCGATCACAACGCCGGATTTCCCCGTCGCCGCCACCATCAGCGAATCCGAGGTCGAGGTATCGCTGTC
>JAURMY010000183.1 GCA_030830465.1 Alphaproteobacteria bacterium | reverse complement strand
GCGGGTACTATCCGGGCAACGACGACCACTGGGGGCCAGAGGTCGGCTTCGCGAGAATGCTGTGGCGTGCCGGCTACCGCGATTTTGCCATCGTAAAGGCATCGCGAGGCGGCGGTGGAAACAGCGGCTTTGGCCCATGCGACGGCTGAACAGGCGGTTCTGGGCAAACGCGCCGCATTGGCGCAGGCGGAAACCCGGATCAACCGCGCCAAGACCGGACTGGCCCGGATCGAAGTCAAATTTGATGAAGCAAAACGCCGGCTGGAAAACACCGAGGTCACCGCTGAATTTGACGGTGTCCTCAGCGCCGTGACCGTGGGGCGTGGCGGACTTGTCGGCACAAATGAAAAAATCGGCCGGCTGATTGAACCGGATGCGCTGGAGGTGGCGTTTCGCCTGTCCAACAGCCAGTTCGCCCGTCTGGTGACCGCCAATGGCGGGCAGGCCTTGGGAACGGTGACGATCCGTCTGGATTTGTTGGGACAGGACAGCATCGCGACCGGCAGGATTGAGCGCGTGGCGGCCGAGGTCGGCGCGGGTCAGACCGGACGGCAGGTTTTTGCCTCTTTGACCGGCGACATGGCCCCGACATTCCGGCCGGGCGATTTTGTCACGGTGGAAGTGGCTGAACCACCGCTTGAAAATGTCGCCGTCCTGCCGGCAACAGCGGTTGACGCGGCGGGTAACGTGCTGGTGCTGGGGGAAAATGACCGGCTGGAGGAACTGGCCGTCACCGTTTTACGCAAGCAGGATGACAGCGTGATCCTGCGCGGACGCGACCTGTTTGACCACGAGGTGATCGAGGCGCGCACACCTCTGCTGGGCGCTGGTATCAGGGTCAAGCCGGTGCGCAGAAATGCCGAAGCCCCCGCCGCGCCCGAGATGATCGAACTGACACCCGAACGGCGCGCCAAACTGATCGCCTTCATCACCGATAACAGCTTTATTCCCAAGGACGCCAAGGACCGGATTCTGGAGCGGTTGGCAAATGACAAGGTTCCGGCGGAAATGGTGAACCGCATCGAATCCCGGATGGGCGGTTAACATGGCGCCCCGCGGTTTTCCCGGCAAATCGGCGGGCGGCATTCTGTCCTATTTCACCCGCCACAAGACCGTCGCCAATCTGGTGATGGTCATCATGCTGGTGCTGGGCCTGTTTGCCGGAACCAAGATCCGGTCGCAATTTTTTCCCGACGTGGTGATCGAAACGGTGACGGTCGCAGTCAAGTGGGACGGTGCCGGGCCCGAGGATATCGACGCGGGCATCGTTCAGTTGCTGGAACCGGCCTTGCTGGCGGTTGAAGGGGTGGAAAGCTCCAAGGCGACCTCGGTGGAAAACCGCGCCACGATCACCTTGGATTTTGAACCGGGCTGGGACATGACCCGCGCCGCCGACGATGTGAAGGTCGCCGCCGATTCCGTGATTGGTCTGCCGGAAGGGGCCGAGGATCCGGTTGTCAGGCGCGGCCAATGGCGCGACCGGGTGACCGATGTGGTGATCACCGGGCCTGTCTCGACTGACCAGTTGGCGCGGTTCTCGGACGAATTCGTGGCGATGCTGTTTCGCGAGGGCGTGACCCGCGCAACGATCCGGGGCGTTGCGGCCCCGGCAACCATCGTTGAGGTGCGCGAAAAAAGCCTGATGCAGCACGACGTGACGCTTCGCCAGATTGCGAACGCGATCAAGGAAGAAGCCGCCGCCGATCCCGCCGGTGATGTGGCCGGCGGAACGGCACGGGTCCGCACCGGGGTGGCCAAGCGCAGCGCCGATGACATCGCGGATATAGTGGTGCGGTCCAATCCCGATGGCTCCAAGCTATATGTCAGTGACGTTGCAACGATCTGGGTCGAAGGTGTCACCCGCAACCGCAGCTATTTTGTCGGGGCCAATCCAGCGATCTCGATAAGGGTAGACCGGTCCGATCAGGGCGATGCTATTGCATTGCAGAATACGGTGCAAAAGGTGGCCGGCGAACTGGAACGCACCCTGCCGAAAGGGGTCAAGGTTCAGTTGATCCGCACAAGGGCGGAAGCGATCACCGACCGTCTGAACATCCTGCTTGATAACGGGGCCTTGGGTCTTGTGCTGGTGGTGGCCCTGCTGTTCTTGTTTTTGAATGCGCGCACGGCCCTGTGGGTTGCCGCCGGGATTCCGGTTTCAATGGCGGCCACGATTGCGCTGATGTATGCCTCGGGGCTGACGATCAACATGATTTCGCTGTTTGCGCTGATCATCACGCTGGGCATTGTGGTGGATGACGCGATTGTCGTTGGCGAACATGCCGATTTCCGCGCCCGGCGTCTGGGCGAAAGCCCGCTTGAGGCCGCCGAGAACGCAGCCCGGCGGATGGCCCTTCCGGTGTTTTCCGCCTCGGTGACGACGATCATCGCCTTTTTCGCCCTCAGCGCCATTCAGGGGCGGTTCGGGTCGTTGATCGCGGATATTCCCTTTACGGTGATCGCGGTTCTGTTTGCGTCGCTTCTGGAATGCTTCCTGATTTTGCCGCACCACATGAGCCACGCTTTGGCCTCCAGCGCGAAACACCATTGGTATGACTGGCCCAGCACGCAATTTGACCGGGGGTTCACCTGGTTTCGCGAAACGATCTTTCGCTGGCTGATGGTCTGGGTTGTCCGCCTGCGCTATCCGGTTCTGGCGGGCGTGGTGGTGATCCTGGTTTCGCAAATCAACCTGTTTGTGTCGGGGCAAGTCACATGGCGGTTCTTCAACGCGCCGGAACAGGGTTCAATCACCGGCAACTTTGCGATGGTGCCGGGGGCGACGCGGGCGGATTCGCTGGCCATGATGCGCGAATTGCAACGCGCGACCGAGGAATTGGGCCAGCAGTACGAACAGAAATACGGGCGCAATCCGCTTGATTTCGTCATGGG
>JAURMY010000182.1 GCA_030830465.1 Alphaproteobacteria bacterium | reverse complement strand
CGATCAGCACCGCCAGCAGCAGAAACCAGAACAGCCGCTGATCCAGAATGGCACTGTCCGGTACGCTGTCAAACCAGCGGCCCAGCGTGTCCGGCTGATCTATTCCGCCGTGCCCGTAAAGGTCGGTCAGGCTTTGGACAAAGACGAAGCCGACCATGCCAAGGGCGGCCAGACGGGTGAACAGGCCCAGAACGATCAGCGCCGGCAGCAGGAATTCCGCCACCGTTCCGGCCACGGCCACCGCCCAGTGCAGCACGGTCAGGTTGTCGGTGTTGTAACCGGCAGCCTCAAACGCCTTCGGGAAAATCTGGGCATAGGCCCCAAGGCCCGGTTGAAACAGGCCGAACAGCCCGTCGCCGGGCTTGAGCGATGCGGAATGCCAGAAATAAACCAGCAGGGTTGCGGCAAAGGTGAACCGGGCCAAAGCGGGCAGAAACCCGTCGCCAGCCGCGTCTTCCACCGCGCCAAAGACCCTGTCGTGGAGGATTTTTATCCGGTTCATAGGCTGTCTCCTTTGATGATATCCGCAATGGCGCCCTGGGCCAACAACAGGCCCAAAACGGCGGCCAGATCGACACCGGGCGCCTGCTCAAGGGCTGTGCCGAAGGGCACGCCGGCCATGAGGGCGGCAAGCAAGGCCGCAGCCTGCGACGGCAGAACCACCGGCACCGGATCAAAGCCGGGACGGGTGATCAGCACATCCTGCGCCGCCATTCTTGGCTGTTCGGCGTCAGGTTCCGTATTGAAGCGCCAGATCGCGTGGATCGGCCAGTCGGATCTGACGATTTGCAGCGCCGGCACAAAGACCAGTTTTGCCGCCATCAGATCCTCGGGCGGCAGCGCCTGCAATCGGTCCGCCGCCAGCGCAGGCCGGTCCGCCGCGTGATAGGCGCGCCGCAACGCCAGTTCCAGCCGGGCCGTATCGGCCAGATAACCGAGATGGCCCAGCTGTTCGATCCCCGCCAAAAACGCGGGAAAGGCGTCGCCATAAAACATCATCAGCGGTGTTTCGGGCGGATGCTGGCGCACATACCGGCGGGCGACGGCAGCAAAGGCATCGGCCCCCAAAAGTTTCGCAATCACCGGAAAGCAATCGGCCAGGGCATCCGACAGGCCCAGAACCACATTGTTGCGGTACACATCAAACCGCCGACCGGCCGCGCGGCCATTTGGACCGGCCAGCCCGTCAGGCACCGGCTGTTCCGGGTCAAGCAAAGCGCGTGAAAACTGCGATTGCGGCGTCATGCGCCGACCCGGTTCAGGGCTGTTGCCGCGCGGTCGGCCTCGGCGGCCAGAACCGGCCAGTCGGGAACGTCGTTGTCCCATTCAATCAGGCTGGGCAAGGGGCCGGTTTGGGCCAGCACCGCGTCATATAACGCCCAGACCGGATCGGTCACCGGGGCTGAATGGCTGTCAATCAACAGGGTGTCGCCATGCTCATCCTCTTGCGGATCATGGCCGCCAAGGTGGATTTCACAAACTTCAGTCAGCGCAAAGGCGTTCAGATAGGCATGTGGATCGGTTTTCAGGTTGGTTGCCGACACAAAAACATTGTTCACGTCCAGCAACAGCCCACATCCGGTGCGGTCACAGATCGCGGCCAGAAAGGCGGTTTCGGTCATTTCGGATTCGGTGAAGGTCAAATAGCTGGACGGGTTTTCCAGCAACATGCGCCGCCCCAAATGATCCTGCACCTGATTGATATGGTCCGCGACCCTGGCCAAAGTTTGTGCCGTATAGGGCAGGGGCAAAAGGTCGTTCAAGAACTGATTGCCATGGCTGGACCAGGCCAGATGTTCGGAAAAGCTGGCCGGATCAAGCCAGTCGACAAGGTGGCGCAGTCGCGCCAGATGGGCGACATCAAGCGGCGCTTCACCGCCGATCGACAGGCCGACGCCATGCACGGAAATCGCAAACCGTTCGGCCAGTTTCTGAAGCTGTGCAATCGGGCGGCCGCCGTCGCCCATGTAATTCTCGGCGTGGATTTCCAGCCAACCGACCGCACCCGGATCGTTCATCAGGTCGGTGAAATGATCGGGTTTATAGCCGACACCGGGCCGCTTTGGCAGGGTGTCGGACGGCAGGGGGGTCAGATCACGCATCGCGGGCCTTTGGTTTGGGCTGTCTCCGCGACGAGGGGGCGCGGAGACAGCTTTTCATCAGGCGGGAATGTCGCGCATCAGCGCTTCAAGCGAGCCCATGCGGCCGTCCGGCAGTTCCATCGACAGGCAAGTGCCGACCGGGACCAGTTTCCAGGCATTGCCCTGATAATCAACTTTCGATGTGCCCGCACAGGTGGTGCCGGCACCGGCGGCGCAGTCGTTCTTGCCGGCCAGCGCCACGCCATAGCATTTCTCGCCGTCGGCGGCTTTGACGGGCGTGGTTGCAGCGGCGGTCAGGGCGGCGGCCACAGCGGCGGCAACGGCAAGGGATTTCGCGTGATTGGACATAAGTTCGGTTCCTTTGGTTTCAAAAAACTGCCGTTTCGTATCGGCATACCAAGTGATACCGAACCGGTGGTCGAACCGGCCACTCACATAGGCGTGCATCACCGTCGCGTGAAAGCCCGTCAGAAGATGTGAGGGATTTGGGGTGTTTCCGGCGGAAAACCCCGCGCCGTGTTTCAGAATTTCGAAAAAACGGCGCGGGAATGTTTCAGGCGCGTGTGGCCAGATCGGGCGGCAAAGCCTCGGCTTTCAATTCCGTGATGACTGTTTCAAGCGCCATCACGGCGCTGTTCTTGTCGCCAAGGCGGCGGACCGATACGGTGCCGTCCTCAACCTCTTTCATGCCGACGGCCAGGATCACCGGCACTTTGCCCACGGAATGTTCGCGGACCTTATAATTGATCTTTTCGTTGCGGATGTCGGCCTCGGCCTTGATGCCCGCCGCCTGCAAGGCTTTGGTGACTTTTTGAACATAGTCATCCGCATCCGACACGATTGACGCCACCACAACCTGACGCGGCGCCAGCCAGAACGGCAATTTGCCGGCATGGCTTTCGATCAGAATACCGATGAACCGTTCAAATGATCCCAAAGTGGCGCGGTGCAGCATCACCGGGCGGTGTTTCGCGCCATCGACCCCGATAAAGCTGGCGTCCAGCCGTTCCGGCAGCACGAAATCCACCTGATG
>JAURMY010000024.1 GCA_030830465.1 Alphaproteobacteria bacterium | reverse complement strand
TCCGCCAGATTACGCTCGGCCTCGCTCAGATCGTGGGAAAAAGTGCCCGCTGCCAGAGCGGTATCGGCCAGAATTGCCAAAGCGGCGGTTTCCAGTTCGGTTTCAGGGGCCTCAAACCATTGCGGCAGACGGGCCGCAAGGTGGTCTGCCGTGGCGGCATCAGCCACCGGGGTCTTACCGCCAACCGAGATCCCTGCAAAGGCCGCCGCCTTTACCCCCAACGGGCCGCGATCCTTGATCGCCCCTTGCAGGGTTGCGCTGACATTATTTAGAAAATCATCAAGACAGGCGGGCAGCGTGCCCTTGCGTTTCGCCTTGTCGTAATCGACCCGTCCCAGAAACTGCACCTGGATCATGTTGCGCGCCTCGATCCGCTGCACGAGGTCCTTGAACACATCCATCTCCGCGACCACAGCCTGATCCATGTCGACCTTCATGCCGCGATAGAGGCAGTCCAGAATCGCCACCGGGGCCGGATAATGCCCGCCGGTGGTTTCAAGGATCGTCTGCCGAACCGGGTCAAGCACTGCGGCGATATCCGCGGCCGTCAGATCAACCCAATCCGCCCGGTCCCAGGGCTGTACCGGCTTGGGTCGCGCACGAATCCAGGCCTCGGCCGCCGCCACTTCCGCGCCCGGCGCCACCACCAGATCGGCCGCCCCGGCAGCAACCGCCTCGTCCCCTGAGAAACGTCCACCATCCAGCAGGATCGGCAGGCTGGCCGCGATCCCGGTCAGACGCGGCAGACGCTGGGTGCCGCCGCCGCCCGGCAACAGCCCGACCAGACTTTCCGGCAGACCCATGGCCGTTTCCGGCGCGTTGGTCATCACCCGGTAATGGCAGGCCAAGGCCAGTTCGCAACCACCGCCCAGGGCCAGCCCGTGAATCGCCACCGCCACCGGTTTGCCAGCGGTTTCCAGTTTGCGAAAGGCCCGGCCAATCGGCGAATACTCGGTGACGCAGACCCGGTCGCGATCCGCCTTGGGTGTGGCCATGATCATGTCAAAGGCGGTGGACAATTCGCCCAGATCGGCCCCGGCGCAAAAGGCCCCCGGCTTGCCCGACCGCACCACCACGCCGATCACATCGCTGCCTTTCAACCAGTCGGCAAAGACTTCGGCTTCTTTGATCGCGCGGTTGGAAAACACGTTCATTGCCCGGTTCGGGGCATCGAAAATCAGATGGCAAATGCCATCGTCGGTCATTTCAATGCGGAATTCATGCAGCACTGGCTGGGTCATGGCGGCCTCGACAAATTTAATACACATACATACTATATGTTAGACATACAATCTTCAAGCCGCTATCCTGCCCCGAACCGATCATTCGCAGGAGACTTTGATGAGCCCTTATCGCAGCGATATTCTGGCAGGGAAACGCATTCTGATCACCGGCGGCGGCACCGGTTTGGGCAAGGAAATGGCCGTCGGCTTTGCCAGCCACGGCGCCCATGTGGCGATTTGCGGGCGGCGCGAACAGGTGCTGGCTGATGCCTGCACTGAAATTGCTGACCGATCTGGCGGCACGGCGGAATACCGCACCGTCAATATCCGCGACGCCGAGGCGGTAGACGCAATGATCGGCGATCTTTGGCAAGGGGGTGCGCTGACCGGGCTGGTCAATAATGCCGGGGCCAATTTCATCGCCCCGACAGAATCCATTTCCCACCGCGCCTATGATGCGGTGCGCGCCACGGTGATGGATGGCTCGTTCTATGCCACCCATGCCTGCGGAAAACGCTGGATCGAACAGGGATTGACCGGTTCCGTCATTTCGAACCTCGTGACATGGGTCTGGTCCGGTTCGGCCTTTGTGGTGCCCTGCGCCATGGCGAAAACCGCGATCCATGCGATGACGATGAGCCTCGCCTCGGAATGGGGGCCGAAAGGGATCCGCCTGAACGCTGTCGCGCCGGGGCCGTTTCCAACCGAAAACGCCTGGGAAAAGCTGAACCCGATCCCCGGTTCCTCGGTCGGGGCGACCCAGCCTGACAAGGTGCCTTTGCGGCGCTTCGGGCAGATGGATGAGTTACGCAATCTGATGATCCTGCTGATGTCGGATGAGTGCCTTTACATCAACGGCGCGACCATTCCGATTGACGGCGGCCACCGGTTGACGGCGCATTCGACATTTTCGGACCTGTCGGACATGTCCGGTGCGGACTGGGCCGCCGCGCGTGAGGCGTTGCGTGTTTCCGCCGAAAAGGAAAAACAGGGGCGCAGCGCATGAGCGAAGCTGCGCATCTGACGCTGACTGACCTTGGTGACGGCATCGCCTGCCTGACCCTGAACCGGCCTGACAGCCTGAACGCGCTGGCGGATTCAACGGTTGACGAAATACTGGCGACGCTGGACCGCGTTGCCGCAAGCGATGCCAAGGTTCTGATCGTCACCGGGGCCGGGCGCGGGTTCTGCTCGGGGTTTGATCTGTCTTTGGCCGATGCCGCCCCCGGCGCAGACCGCTCCGAGACCGAGGCCTGGATGGCGCGGCAGGAAAAATTCGCCTCGCTTGTGACCAGGTTTCGCGCAATCCCGCAACCGACCATCGCGGCGGTCAATGGCGCCGCGGCGGGGGGCGGGCTGGCGCTGGCCCTGGCCTGTGACACAAGGATCGGCAGCACCAAGGCGCGGTTCAACTGCGCCTTCATCAAGATCGGCATGTCCAGTTGTGACA
Source organism: Alphaproteobacteria bacterium (assembly GCA_030830465.1). The sequence goes on along the minus strand of JAURMY010000024.1, from coordinate 8,292 downwards.
TCGGCACCAGCTACCTGTTGCCCCGCGCCATCGGCACCACCCGCGCCTTTGAAATGATGCTGACCGGACGGATGGTTGAAGCGGACGAGGCCGAACGCATCGGTCTTGTCATGCGGCTGGTCGCGCCCGAGGGCTTGTTGACCGCCGCCACAGACCTTGCCCGCAGCATTGCCGAAAACGGTCGTCTGGGCACCTGGATGACCAAACGCGGTATGTGGGCCAATCTGGAAACCGGCAGTCTGGCCGCCGCGATCGAGTTGGAAAACCGCACCCAGATCCTGATCCGCGGCACCGGCAGCCTTGAAGAAATGGCGATCAAGCGCGGGTTTATGAAAAAACCCTGAACGGGCGGATTGGAACGAAAAGCGCAGTATCGCACGGCAACAGATTACCGAACCTGCGACTCAGACCTGTTTTGAGCCTCGCAATTTGTAAATCCCGCTCGCGCGTAGGGCAACCTGCCCGTCGGCCGTGATCAGCGATTGGAAAAACAACAGGCCAGGGGTGCGGCGCACGATGGTGGGTTCCACCTCGACCCACTGGCCCAATTGCACCGGTGCGACGTAATCCAGCGACAGGGTGATGGTCGGGCTGTCGCCTTGCAACCCTTCGTTCTTTTTCAAAGCGTGGCCTTGCAGGTCGGCAAATGTCGCCAGAATGCCGCCGTGACAGATTCCCAGCCGGTTCAAATGCCGCTGCTTGACGCGAAAGCCTATCTGCCAACGCCCGGCAACCGCGCGCAGATAAAACGGGCCGGCGAAGCGTTCAGCCTCGGGGCGGTCCGGCATCGGGCTGAAGCCTTCGGGCGGAGAAATTGTATCAGCGTAGGGGTCGGTCATCAAAGCCTGCCTTTGCGGGTGGGGCAATGATACGCTATAGTACGAATTCCGGGCAAGACCTCTCTGACCTCCATAATAACTGAATATTCCGCTTTGCGGACCGCCGATCTCGGGCTAGTGTAAATCCGTACGCTAGAATACCATAATGCACAGTATCACCGGATCGCGCCGAAAAGGGGACCGCCATGACCGCAACAACCTATCAAACCCTGACCTGCACGGTTGACGATGGCCTTGCCCGTGTCGTGCTGACCGAAAGCAAGCGCGGCAACCCGATTGACGGGCCGTTTTGCAAGGATATCTGCGATCTGTCGGTCGATCTGTCCTGCCGCGATGATGTGCGCGCGGTCCTGATCACCGCCGAGGGGCGGTTCTTTTCGGTTGGCGGCGATATCCACGGTTTCGTGAAAGACCGCGCCGCCCTGCCCCGGATCGTCAAGGCCTGGACCGCGAACCTTCATGCCGGGCTTGCGCGGCTTCAGCGGATGAACGCGCCGGTCGTGGTGGCGGTGCATGGTGATGTCGCGGGGGGATCGGTGTCGCTGATGGCGCTGTCGGATGTGGTCTATGCCGCCGAGGGCGTGAAGTTCAACGCGGCCTTTTCGATGATCGGCTATTGCGCTGATTCAGGGTCAACCATCAGCCTGTCAAACCGCATGGGGCTGAGCCGTGCCAAGCGGTTTCTGTTGATGTCCGAGGTTCTGGACACCGAACAGGCGCTGGCGGCCGGGCTGGTCGATTTCGTGGTGCCTGCGGATCAGTTGACCGCCGCCGCCGAAAAGACCGCCCGCCGGTTTGCCAATGGCCCGACGCTGGCTTACGGCGCGATCAAGCGCACCATCGCCAGCGCCCGGGTCGAGCCGTTTGAAACCCAGCTTGAAAACGAGGCGCAGGCGCTGGCGCATCTGGCCGCGACCGACGACGCCTGGGAGGGGCTGACCGCCTTTGCCGAGCGGCGCAAACCGGATTTCAAGGGGCGGTGAAAGCCAGATCATGGGCGCGCATGACAGCGATATTGAACTCAGGTTCGGCTATCTGATCCACGATGTTTCGCGGCTTAGGCGCACGTTGTTTGACCGCTGGCTGGCGCCTTTGGGGATCACCCGGTCGCAATGGTGGGTGCTGGCCTTTCTGTCGCGCAATGACGGCATGCCGCAAAGCGAACTGGCCGCCGAACTGGATGTCGGCAAGGTGGCGCTGGGGGCGCTGATCGACCGGCTGGAGGTTTCGGGTTTTGTGCGCCGTGAACCGGATGCCAGCGACCGGCGCGTCAAACGGGTGGCCCTGACCGGTCAAAGCCGGGCGCTGCTGGCCACCCTGCGCGAGCGCAATCAGGATTTCAACCAACGGGTACTGATGGGCATCGCCCCGGATCAGTTGGAGTCAACCATCGACACCCTGACGGTGATGAAAACCAATCTGGTGCGCGGCATCCATTCCTGAACGCGCTGCCCAGCCTACAGGTGGGTCTTCAGCAACCGTTGAAGTTCGCCGACAATGCCTTGCCGGAACACCAGCACGAACAGCATGAACACCAGCCCCTGAATGAACAGAACCCAAGGCCCGTAAGGCGACAGGAACTGTTCCATCGACATGATGAAAAAGCTGCCGATCACCGGGCCGAACATGGTGCCGATGCCGCCGACCAGATTGATCAACACGACCTCGGTCGTGGTGCCGGTGCCCACATCGGTTAGGGTGGAAATGCCGAAAATGATGGTTTTCAGACTGGCGGCGAAGCCGGACAGCCCCGCCGACAGGGTGAAGGACATCAGCTTGTAGCGATCCACATTATAGCCCAGCGACTTTGCCCGCTCGGGGTTGTTTCGGATGGCCCGCAGAACCTGGCCGAACGGCGAATGCACGACGCGGTTCACGAACACCAGGGTCAGGACCACGATCACCGCCATGGTCCAGTAAAGCTGGGTGTCGGACTTGAGGTCGATAATGCCCAGAATGGTGCCGCGCTGCACCCCCTGCAAACCGTCCTCGCCGCCGGTAAAGGGCGCTTGCAGGCAGACGAAATAGACCATCTGCGCCAGCGCCAGTGTGATCATCGCGAAATAAAGCCCGGTACGCCGGATCGCGATCCAGCCAAACAAGGTGCCCATCGCGGCGGCAAACAGGGTGCCGGCCAGCACGGCCAGTTCGGTTGACAGACCCCAGCGGGTCGCGGTCCAGCCACAGATATAGGCCCCCATGCCGAAAAACGCGGCATGGCCAAAGCTCATCAATCCGGTATAGCCCAGCAGCAGGTTATAGGCGCAGCCGAAAATGATGAAGCAATAGACCTTCATCAAAAAGATCGAATAGAAAAACAGCGGCGCGGCGGCCAGAAACACCACGAAAATGGCCATGCCGATGGCGCGCTCGCGGGTAAAGCCGAAGATATGGGATTCTTCTGACATAACGGTCAGCGTCGATTGGGTATCCGTCTTGGTCATGCCATTTTCCCAAACAGGCCGCGTGGACGGGCCACCAGCACGATCACCATCACCACAAAGATCACCGTGGTTGACCCTTGCGGAAACACCGCCTTGGCCAATCCTTCCAGCAGGCCAAGGCCCAGCCCCGTCAGGATCGAGCCAAAGATCGACCCCATGCCACCGATCACCACGACCGCAAAGACCACGATCACGATATTGGTGCCCATTGAAGGATCAACCGACATGATCGGCGCGGCCATCACCCCGCCAACCGCCGCCAGCGCCACCCCGGCCCCATAGGTCAGGGTCAGCATGACCGGCACGTTGATGCCAAAGGCTTGCACCATTTGCGGATTGTCAGTGGCGGCGCGCAGCTTGGCCCCCAGCGGCGTTCGTTCAATCGTGAACCACGTCGCCAGACACAAAAAGATCCCGAACACCACGACCCAGGCCCGGTAATAGGGCAGATACATGAAACCAAGGTTGATCGCACCCTTGAGCGAGGCGGGAATGTTATAAGGCAGGCCCTGCGGTCCGAACACGATGCGAATGCCGCCTTCGACAAACAGCGCAAGCCCGATCGTCAGCATCAGCCCGTAAAGGTGATCCAGCTTGTAAAGATGCCGGATCAGCAGCACCTCGACCACCAGCCCAAGGCCGCCGATCACAAGGGGGACAAGGATCAGCGCCTCCCAATATCCCAGCCCCATTGAATTCAGCATGAAATAGGCCAGAAACGCCCCCAGCATGAAAAACACGCCATGGGCAAAGTTGATCACCCCAAGCAGGCCGAAAATGATTGCGACGCCCAAGGACAGGATCGCATAGAACACGCCATTGACCATGCCCAGCACCATCTGGCCGAGGATCAGGTTCAGGTTGAAATCCATCTTGGTCCCCTTACAGTCCCAGCAGTTTATCGACCTTGTCGATGTTTTTGGCGAAATCCGCCCCGTCGAGACGATCCACAATCGCGCCGTTTTCGATCAGGTAATGACTGTCGGCGATGTCTTGCACGAAATGCGCGTTTTGTTCGACCAACAGGATCGTATAGCCCAGTTTCTTGATTTCCATCAGGGTGCGGGCGATCTGTTGCACGATCACCGGGGCCAGACCTTCGGTTGGCTCGTCCAGCAGCAGGAATTTCGCGCCGGTGCGCAGGATACGGGCGATCGCCAGCATCTGCTGTTCCCCGCCTGACAACTGGGTGCCCCGGCTGTTGGTCCGTTCCTTGATGTTGGGAAACAGGCCATAGATATGGTCAACGCTCATGCCGCCCGGTGCAATGATCGGCGGCAGCATCAGGTTTTCATAGACCGACAGCGACGGAAAAATCGCGCGGTCCTCGGGGCACAGGGCAATCCCCTGCCGCGCCACCAGATCGGGGCGCAGTTTCAACAGGTCTTTCCCTTTGAAGGTAATTGTGCCCTTTGTCTTGGCCATCAGCCCCATGATGGTGCGCATGGTCGTGGTCTTGCCAGCGCCATTGCGCCCCAACAACGACACGACGCTGCCCTCGGGCACATCCATGTTGACCCCGTGCAGAACGTGGCTGTCGCCGTACCAGGCATTAAGATCGCGCACTTCAAGCATGGGCAGTCCCCAGATAGGCTTCGATCACTTGGGCGTCTTTGGCCACCTCGTCATAGCTGCCTTTGGCGATCACCTGACCGCGCGCCAGAACGGTAACGCGGTCACACAGACCTTCGACCACCGACAGATTATGTTCAACCATCAGCACCGTGCGCCCCTTGCTGACCTTGCGGATCAGTTCAACAACGCGGCCAATATCTTCACGTCCCATCCCCGAAGTCGGTTCGTCCAGCAACAATACCTTGGGATCAAGCGCCAGCGTGGTGGCGATTTCAAGCGCCCGTTTGCGGCCATAGGACAGATCCCCGGCGCGTGCGGTCGCGGAGTCGGCAAGGCCCAAATCCTCAAGCAAGGTCATGGCTCGTTCATTGAGGTCGCGCAGTTTCAACTCGGACCTCCAGAAGTCAAAATTCGATTTGCGTTTTTGCTGCAAGGCAAAGCGCACATTGTTCAGCACGGTGAAATCCGGAAAGATCGACGAAATCTGATAGCTGCGCACGATGCCGCGCCTTGCGATCTTGTCCATGGACAGGCCGGAAATCCGCTTACCGTTCAGCTTGATCTCGCCCGTGGTCAGGGGCAGATTGCCGGTCAACAGATTGAAACAGGTGGTCTTGCCAGCCCCGTTCGGGCCGATCATGGCGTGAATTTCGCCCTTGATGACGTTCAGATCCACCCCGTCAACGGCTTTGAAGGCACCGAAGCTCTTGGTAATTGCACGGGCCTCTAAAACGACGTCGCTCACCCTGATCTCCCTGGTCGTCTGAGATAGGAAAGCCGGGACGAAACCCGGCTTTCCCAAGTTCTGTTCGGATTACTTCATCAGGCTGCAGGTGCTTTCGGCAGCCGGCAACAACAGCGTATCCGCCGGAACGGTCGCGCCGATTGTCAGATAGTCCCAGTCACCCTTGGAGTCCGACGGCTTCTTGGTGCTGTAGCCATACATCGGACGGGCAACCCGGCCATCGGCACGGATCGTGGCAGTGTCGCCACTGATCAGTTCGACCGGCATTTCGCGCATCTTGGCATTGACCGCAACCGGATCAGCCGAACCAGCCGCTTTGACCGCCTTCAGGTAATGCGTGATCATTTCGTAATGCATCGCGTTGGTGAAGGTCGGCGGACGGTTGTAATGCTCCTGATACCGCTTGGCAAAAGCGCGGGTCTTGTCGTTCTGATCCCAATAGAACTGGATCGAACCCTGAACCCCTTGCAGGTTCTCAAGACCGGCGGCCTTGATGTCGGTAATCCCCAGGAAGTAAGGCACCATCGGAATGTCGATGCCAAATTCGGCTGCCTGTTTCACAATCGCGGTCTGGAACGACCCGAAAGTCGCAAGACCAATGGTCTGTGCGCCTTTGGCTTTGGCTTCCAGCAGGAAGGCCGAATAGTCTTTTTCCGTCGGCGAGTGCAGAACCGAACCAACAACGTTACCACCGGCAGCTTTGATCGCAGCCTCGCCTTTGGCCTGAAGGTCTTTACCAAACGCATAGTCAACGGTGATAAAGAACCAGTCTTTCATGCCGGCCTGAACCAGCGGCGTGGTGATCGCGCGTGACAGGCCATAGGTGTCCATCAGCATCTGGATTTGCAGCGGATGGCAGCTGTCATTGGTCATCGCAGTCGAGGATGCGCCGTGGATGAACAGTTTGCCTTTTTCTGCCGCCAGCGGGCTGACCGCAAGCGCAACGGCTGAGTTGTCGACGCTGAACAGCATGTCGATATTGTTCACATCAAACCATTCACGTGCAATCGACAGGCCGACATCGGCCTTGTTCAACTGGTCAGCTACCAGCAATTCGATCTTTTCGCCGTTCACTTCGCCGCCGAAATCGTCAATCGCCATCTGAATGGCAACGCGCGAGCTTTCGCCGGTCAGAACGGACGAGCCGCCGGACAAGTCCGACAAAAAACCGATCTTCAAGGGTTCCGCATTGCCGGCGCCGGCTGTCAGCGCCAACGCCGCGGCAAGTGCCGTTACCGTTGTTTTGAGTTTCCTAAGGGCCATAGTGTGATTTCCTCCCATCGCTAAGGCTTTATCGTGTGGTCGTTACGTCCAAGGGCCGGTTTGCACTCGCTGTTCGCGCGCCAGTCGGCCCCTGTCATTCTGTTCACCGAGCGGTCAGTCCAATTTTGTAAGACCAGCATACTGTACAGTAGCGTATTTGTTTCGCCCTGCCAAGATTTTTATTTTCGCGTGAAATCAGGCGATTTGCAGGCCATAGACCCAAAGCGTGTCTGGAAATCAGACAGGGGCCGTCGCTTTGATGCGCCTCTTAATGGTCTGACCATTACAATTTTGCGCACGATTTTCAATAGGGAACCGCCGCGCGGCCGATTTTTTGCCTTGCGATGATCTGTTTCATAACCCCTGCCGTGCCATCGCCGATTTGCAGCCCCATGACATCGCGCAGGCGTTGTTGGTGCGGCAGGTCCAGCGAATACCCGTAATGCCCGGTCGCCAGCAGACAGTTGTGAATCACCTCGGCGGCGTATTTGGGCCCCATCCATTTGCACATGGCGGCCTCGGACGTATGTTTCATTCCGGCCTCGCGCAGTTCCAGCGTGTGATAGGCCAGTTGCCGGATCGCCATCAGATGCGATTCGCCCTCGGCCAGCGGGAAACTGACCCCTTGAAACTGGCCGATGGGCCGCCCGAAGGCCTGCCGGTCTTTCACATAGTCCCAGGTTTCATCCAACGAGGCCTGCGCCGCGCCGCAACATTCCAGGGCAATCAGCGCGCGGGAATAGTCAAAGCCCTGCATCACCTGGGTAAAGCCCTTGCCGGGGCCGCCCAGACAATATTCGTCGGGGATCGTGACATCTTCGAAAAACAGCGATCCGCGCCCGATCACCTTGTGCCCCAGATCGTTGAATTTCAGGCGGCTGATGCCCGGCGTGCCTTCGGGGATGAAAAAGGCGGAAACGCCGTGTGCACCCTCTTCCGGCGCACCGGTCCGGGCGAAAACCAGAAAGATATCGGCGCTGTCAGCAAAGGAAATCGAGGTTTTCTCGCCGTTCAGCACCCAATCGCTGCCCTTTTTGCGGGCCCTGAGTTCAAGGTTCGCCGCATCCGATCCGCCGCGCGGTTCGGTCAGACAGATCGCAATGATCTTTTCCCCTGCGATCATCTTGGGCACCCATTCGGTGATCACGTCCTTGGGCGCATGTTGCAGCAACACGGCGGCATTCAGCGACACATTGACCGGGATCGCCGCGATGTTGAAATCCCCCAAGGCCAGCGATTCCGCCAAAAGACCCGTGGTGACGCTGCTTTGACCAAGGCCGCCGATGTCCTCGGGCAGATCGCTGCCGAGAAAACCCATCGCGCCCATGTCGCGCACCAGATCACGGTCCAGCGGCAGGGATTCGCGTTTTTGGTAGTCCGGCAACAAAACTTCGCGAGCGAACCGCTGCGCGGCTGTTTGCAGGGC
>JAURMY010000181.1 GCA_030830465.1 Alphaproteobacteria bacterium | reverse complement strand
TACGCTGTTGAAGGTGATCCAGATTCCGACCCGGTTCCTGGGCGTGACCATCCTGATCCTCAGCTTTGTCGGGGTCTATTCCCTGCGCAACAGCGCGACGGACTGTGCCGTTGCCGCCGCCTTTGGGGTGTTCGGTTTCATCCTGAAACGGATCAATATGCCGGTGGTGCCGATCATTCTGGGCATGGTTCTGGGCGGGATCATGGAAACCAAATTGCGCACCTCGATGAACCGGGTCAAAACGCCGTGGGATTTCATCGACCGTCCGGTCGCCTTCATCCTGTTTGCCATCATTCTGATCGTTATCGGGCTGCATATCCGCACCCTGATCCGCGACCGCAAAGCCAGAAAGGCCGCCTCTGATGCTTGATCAAGCCACGATCGACCGGCTGCGCCAGCAGGCCGTGCCGCCGCAGAAACTGTTTATCGACGGCGCATGGATGGAAGGGCAGGACGCGCCGCTTGAGGTTCTGTCGCCGATCGACGGCAAGGTTCTGACCACGCTGAGCCGCGCCAGCCGCGACGACATGAACCGCGCGATTGCCAGCGCGCGCCGGGCCTTTGAGGATGGCCGCTGGTCGCGAATGCCGCCCGCCGGGCGCAAGAAAGTGTTGCACCGGCTTGCCGATCTGATTGAGCGTGACGCCCTGGCCCTGACGGTGTTGGGGGTGCGGGACAACGGCACTGAAATCAACATGGCCTTCAAGGCCGAGGCCGGCTCTGCCGCCGGAACCTTCCGGTATTATGCCGAGGCGATTGACAAGGTGTACGGCGAAATCGCCCCGACATCAGACGATATTCTGGCCCTGATCCATCGCGAACCGGTGGGCGTTGTCGGTGCGATTGTGCCCTGGAATTTCCCGCTGATGATCGGGGCCTGGAAAATCGCCCCCGCATTGGCGGCGGGCAATTCGGTGGTTTTGAAACCGGCGGAAACCGCGTCGCTTTCCCTGCTCAGGATCGCCGAACTGGCCGCCGAGGCCGGGGTGCCGCCCGGCGTTTTCAATGTGGTCACCGGGCAGGGCTCGGTCGTGGGCGAGGCTTTGGCTCTGTCGATGGATGTCGATGTACTGGCCTTTACCGGCTCGGGCGCCACGGGCCGCCGGTTGCTGGAATATTCGGCCCGCAGCAATATGAAACGCTGTTATCTGGAACTGGGCGGCAAATCCCCCAACGTGGTTTTTGCCGATGCGCCCGATCTGGCGAAGGCAGCCAAGGTTTCCGCCGCCGGGATTTTCCGCAATTCAGGTCAGGTCTGTGTGGCCGGATCGCGCCTGTTGGTCGAGGCCGGCGTGCATGACGAATTCCTTGCGGAAATGGCGAAACATGCCAAAGCTTTGAAGGTGGGGGACCCGCTGGATCTGGGGTCCGATGTGGGGGCGGTCAACTCGCTGCCGCAGTTGGAGTGTGACTTGCGGTTCGTCGAAGTCGCGCAAGCCGAGGGCGCAACCCGTGTCACCGGTGGCCGCCGCCTCCACAGCGAAACCGGCGGTTATTACATGGAGCCAACAATCATGGCCGACGTGAAACCCACCGATACCCTGTTCAGGGACGAGGTTTTCGGCCCGGTTCTGGCGGTGACCCGGTTTGAAACCGAGGCCGAGGCTGTGGCGCTGGCCAATGGTACGGATTTCGGTCTGGCCAGCGCAGTCTGGACAACGGATATCAGCCGCGCCCACCGCATGGTGCGCCATATCCGCGCCGGGGTTGTGCATGTGAACACCTATGGCGGGGCGGATGGCTCGGTGCCGCTCAGCGGTGTGCGCCAGTCGGGGAACGGGTCTGACAAATCGCTGCATGCGCTGGATAAATTTGTAGATTTGAAAACCGCCTGGATTCAGCTTTAGGTCCGGGAGCGGGTAAAAGGCCTGGCCCGGCTGCGGCAAGTTCGCACCGGGCCTTGACCTTTCGGCCCGGCGTCCCCTAATCGAACTTATCCATGGAAATGAGGTTGGCATGCCCCAGACAAGTGCTGAACCGCCAATTCAAACCGTTCGGTTTCAAATCGAAGGCATGACCTGTGCCGCCTGCGCCGCACGGGTGCAGCGCGCGGTGTCGTCGCTGGACGGGGTGAAAGAGGCCGCCGTCAACCTTGCCGCCGAAACCGCCGATGTGCGCTTTGACAGCGCCACAAACGCCGCCCGGATCGCCGAAACGATCCGCAAGGCGGGGTATCAGACGACCGAAGAACGCGTTGTGCTGGCCGTGGAAGGTATGACCTGCGCCTCCTGCGTGGGGCGGGTCGAGCGGGCCTTGAAGGCCACAGCCGGCGTGCTTGAGGCCAATGTCAATCTGGCCGCCGAAACCGCCAGTATCCGGTTCACCGCCGGTGTCACCGACGCGGCGGCGCTGGCCGGGGTGGTGGCGGCGGCGGGTTACTCGGCCAAAGTTCAGCAAAAATTTGAGCCGGACAGTTTGGGCGACAGACGCGCCGCTGAAATTGTGGCCTTGCAGCGCAATGTGCTGTTGGCCGGGGTTCTGGGCCTGCCGGTTTTTCTGCTGGCCATGGGGCCGCATGTGATCCCCTCGGCGCATCATTGGATCGCGGCGACGATCGGCATTCAGACCAGCTGGATCATCCAGATGGTTCTGACCACGCTGGTGATGGCGGGCCCCGGGCGGGTGTTCTTGTTGAAAGGCTTTCCCGCATTGTTCCGGCTGGCCCCGGATATGAACGCGTTGGTGGCTTTGGGCACCACTGCCGCCTGGGCCTATTCCACCGCGGCCACGCTGGCGGCGCCGCTGTTTCCCGAAAAAGGGCTTGGGGTCTATTTCGAAAGCGCCGCCGTGATCGTCTTTTTGATCCTCTTTGGCCGATTGCTTGAAGCCCGCGCCAAAGGCCAAACCGGGGCCGCGATCCAAAAACTGATCCGCCTGCGCCCCAAGACGGCGATGGTTTTGCGCGAAGGGGCCTTTGTTGCGGTGGCGCTGGACGATATCATCGTCGGCGACAGTTTACGCGCCCGGCCGGGCGAACGGATCGCAGTGGACGGCACCGTGACCGAGGGCGAAAGCTTTGTTGATGAATCCATGATCACCGGCGAACCGGTGCCGGTCCTGAAATCCGCGGGCGGTACGGTGACCGGCGGCACGGTCAACACCTCGGGGGCGGTGACCTATCGCGCGACAGGCGTCGGGGCGGACACGGTTTTGGCGCGGATCATCCAGATGGTGCAGGACGCGCAGGGCAGCAAGCTGCCGATTCAGGCGCTGGTGGACAAGGTGACGCTGTATTTCGTGCCGGCGGTTCTGAGTGTGGCGGTCCTGACCGTTGCGGTCTGGTTACTGTTGGGGCCTGAACCGGTTCTGGCCCATGCATTGATTGCCGGTGTTGCGGTTCTGATCATTGCCTGCCCCTGCGCCATGGGTCTGGCGACGCCAACCTCGATCATGGTCGGCACCGGGCGCGGTGCCGAGATGGGGGTTCTGTTTCGCAAGGGTCAGGCGATGCAAACCCTCAGCGCCATTCGCGTCGTGGCGGTGGACAAGACCGGCACGCTGACCGAAGGCCACCCGACACTGACCGATTTCACGGTCAGCGCGGGGTTCAACGAGGCCGATGTTCTGGCGATGATCGCCGCCGTCGAGGACCGGTCCGAGCATCCAATTGCCCGTGCGGTGGTCGATGCGGCCAAGGCGCGGTCGCTGGCGATTCCGGTGGTCGAAACCTTCAGCGCCATCGCCGGTCACGGGGCCGAAGGGATCGTTCAGGGCAAGAAGATCAGCGTCGGGGCCGACCGGTTCATGGCGCAAATCGGTGTCGACATGACCGAGGTGGCCGCGGCCGCCGCCCGGCTGGCCGATGCCGGCAAAACCCCCTTATACGCCGCCATTGACGGCCATCTGGCCGCCACGCTGGCGGTTTCCGATGCGGTCAGGCCCACGACCGGCCCGGCGGTTGAAGCCTTTCACGCCCTGGGCCTGAAGGTTGCGATGATCACCGGCGACAACCGTGCCACGGCTGCAGCCGTTGCAAGGGAATTGGGCATAGATGAGGTTGCCGCCGAAGTCCTGCCGGAAGGAAAAGTCGCGCAAATCGAAAGGCTTGGGCAGAAATACGGACCGGTGGCCTTTATCGGTGACGGCATCAATGACGCGCCGGCCTTGGCGTCGGCCGCCGTCGGGATCGCGATCGGCAGCGGCACCGATGTGGCGATTGAAAGTGCCGATGTGGTGCTGGTCTCCGGCGATCTTTCCGCCGCGGTACGGGCGATTTCCCTCAGCCGTGCGGTGATGCGCAATATCCGGCAAAACCTGTTCTGGGCCTTTGGCTATAACATCATCCTGATCCCGCTGGCGGCGGGGGTGCT
>JAURMY010000180.1 GCA_030830465.1 Alphaproteobacteria bacterium | reverse complement strand
CGAGGCCGCCAGATCGGTTTCAATCGTACCGCCGTCAAGGATGGTCCACAGGCTGAGGTCCTGCGCCAGTTTTTCGCCGCGCGCCGTCAGGGTCCAGTCGCTGCCCTCGCACAGAATGTCGATATCGCCGCCATAGGGCAGGGCGGATTCAAGGCATTGAATCGCCAGAAACGCCAGTTTCACATCGCGCCGTTGCAGTTCCTGTTTGGGGTGCCACATCACGCTCAGCCGGGAACCGCGGAAATAATCGTCCAGAATCGACGCGATTTCACCCCGCGCCAGAGTGGAGCCATGCGCCGCGTTGCCATAAGCGACCCGGAAAAACCGGATCTTGGAATTGGCCTTGTTGATGCTTTGGGCGATCAGTTCCAACTCGGGCGAGGGTTCCTGCCCGGTCATCGTCAGCAATTCCAGTCCATTGCTGATGGCGCCCAATGGGCTTATCAGATCATGGCAGATGCGCGATCCGATCAGGGCGATCATATCCTGACGGTCATGGTGCACGGTGGTGGTCCTTTCGTTTGGAGGCAGGGGTGCAGAATTGGGAGCCCGGAGATTTGGTCAGGCACCCGGACCGCCCGGATTGGGGGCTGGGCCAGGTGCAATCCGCAATCGCAGACCGAATCACAGTGAATTTCGAACATGCGGGCAAAGTGGTCATCCTGTCATCCGTCGTCGCCTTGTCTGCGGTTGATCCGTCTGATGAACCGGCGGCGTGAAGTTGGTTAATGAAACGATAACACAACTTTAACGGGTATAACAGCGAAAAACGGCAATCAAATAGGCAAGTTGCACTTTTGCCGCCTTATCCCTAAATAGACCTTGATCCGAATGACACCCTTTGAGGCACGGGCAATCAGATGACTTCCGAAGATCGCCATTTCAGCGTCAAACTTGCATCCGGCAAGGAGGAACTTCTGGCGGCGCAGCGGCTGCGCTATCGCGTGTTTGTGACAGAACTCGGGGCGACCGGACCAACCGTTGACCACGAAAATCAGGTTGAACGCGATGATTTTGATGGGTTTTATGACCATCTTTTGCTGATCGACCGGCGCCGTGATCCGGCGTCACTGGATCATGTGGTGGGGGTTTACCGGCTGTTGCGCCGCGCGGTGGCCGAGGCCGGGCCGGGGTTCTATTCCTCGGGCGAATATGATCTGGCGCCCTTGCTGGCACAGAACCGCAACCTGCTGGAACTGGGCCGGTCATGCGTTGACGCGGAAATCCGTGGCGGTGTCGCCATGATGTTGATGTGGAACGCGCTGGCGGATTATGTCTTGCGCCACCGGATTGATGTGATGTTCGGCGTCGCCAGTTATCACGGCACCGATCTTGCCGCGATTGCCCAATCCCTGTCCTGGCTGAACCAGAACCATCTGGCCCCGCCCGCCAACCGTGTCCGCGTGCGCGCGCCCCATTATCAGTCAACCGACCTGATTCCGGCAGCGGAAATCGACGTGGCCGCCGCAAAGGCCCAGACCCCGGGTCTGATCAAGGCCTATCTGCGCCTTGGCGGGGCGATCGGGGACGGGGCTTTTGTCGATCATGCGTTCAACACCACCGATGTCTGTCTGGTGATGGACACGGCCCTGATGTCCAAGCGCCACAAGGACGCCTATGTTCGCAAAGCGGATGTGCGCGGATGACGGTCTGGCACCCGGAGGATGAGCCGGAACCGGTGCGGGTGGATGCGGTCGGATGGGCGCTGGCGTTTTTCCGGTTGCTGGGCATCGCTTTTGTCATTTACGGGCTGATGATCGTGCTGGCGCTGACCCGCCTGATCGAACTGCCCTTTGGCAGACGCACGGTTTCCCCCGCCGTCGTGCAACTGGCTTGCAAGGGGGCGCTGATCGTGCTGGGCCTGAAGGTGACAACCGAGGGCCAGCCGATGCGCCACAAGGGCGCCGTAGTGGCCAACCATTCGTCCTGGCTGGATATTTTCACCCTGAACGCGGTGCAACGCGGATTTTTCGTGTCCAAGGCCGAGGTCGATGACTGGCCCGCCATCGGCCTGATCGCCAGATCGACCGGCACCGTGTTCATAGAGCGGCGCGCCAGTCATGCCAAGCGCCACAAGTCCCAGTTCGAGGAACGGTTGATCGCAGGTGACCGGCTGATGTTTTTCCCGGAAGGCACCAGCACCGACAGCCTGCGGGTGCTGCCCTTCAAATCCACCCTGTTCGCGGCATTCTTTGAAAAGCATCTGGTCAAAACCATGTGGATTCAGCCGGTTACGGTAAATTACTATGCCCCGAAAGGCCAGGACCCCCGGTATTACGGATGGTGGGGCGAGATGCCGTTTTTCAGCCATTTCCTGAAATCTTTGGCCTCCAAGCGCCAGGGCCGGGTGGCAATCCGGTTTCACCCGGCAGTGCGGGTTGCAGATTTCAAGGACCGCAAAACCCTGACCCGCCATTGCGAAGACGCGGTGCGGGCGGGCATGGTGGACCGGGCCTAGCGCGGAACCAACAGGTCCAGCGCTGCCAGCGGATCATCCTGGGACCAGATTTCACTGCCCACGGCCAGAAAATCGGTGACCGGGAAAAGGGTTTCGACCAAAGCGCGGGTCAGACCCCCCTCGGCCACCACCGGCACTTCGATCATTTCGCTCCACCAACGGAACAGATCGGCCTCGGCGATGCTGCCATCGCCAAGCGCACCGGCGCTGACCGGCCCGAAGCTGACATAATCCGCCCCGGCCTCGCCGGCGGTCATGCCATTGTGGCGCGACGTGCCGCCAAAACAGCCGATGATCGCGTCACTTCCCAGGTCCTTGCGCACGACACGCAGGGATTTGGCCCCGTCTGTCAGGTGGCACCCGTCCAGACCCAACCGTTCCACCATGCGGAAATGGGTTTCAATCACGATGGCCACATCGCGGGCATGGCAAATTTCGCGCAGGACATCGGCGGTGCGGGCAATCGTGTCTTCGTCCTTGCTGGCCAGCGACAGGCGCATACAGGCCACCTCGCGCGCGTCCAGAATGGCCGCCAGTGTTTCGCTGAAGACCGACAATTCCAGTTGCGGCGGCGAGATCAGGTAAAGCTGTGGCTTGCTGTCATCCGACATGGAATCATCCTTTTTGCGTGACGCGACTGTTACTTTGCCGGAAGGCCGCTGACAAACTGTTTTGACAGGGCCAGCAATGCGCCCCGGGCAGCGTCGTTTTCCATGCACTCATCTGTGACATCGACCATGCCGCCCATCTTGCGTCCGGTGAACATCATCGGCCCGGCCCCTTGCACCGCCATGGCGGCGGCCTCGTTGGCCTTGCCGACGCGGAACATTGCACCGGCGTTGTGAATACCGCACAGCATGTTGCCCCACAACATGAAGGCAATGCCACCGAACATCTTCTTTTCGGTGACGCCCTCGGTCTCAGCCAGATCGTCGCGCATGATTTGCGCCAGTCCTTCGTCATAGGCCATCGCGGTCTCCTTGCGTCTCAATGGGGACAAAGCTATCACGCCCCAAACCGAAAGGGGAGAGCGCGCTTCATGTCAGGGACAGACCACGCACAGGATCAGGGTTGGACCGGGCCGCAGCCGGTTTTTGTGCTGATCCGTCCGCAAATGGGTGAAAATATCGGCGCGGCCGCGCGGGGCATGTGGAATTTCGGGCTGGACCGGATGCGGCTGGTCGCGCCGCGCGACGGCTGGCCCAATCCGGCGGCGGTGGCGATGGCCTCGGGGGCGGGGCGGGTGCTGGACCATGTGGAACTGTTTGCCGACACGCCCGGCGCGCTTGCGGATATGACTTATGTTTTCGCCACCACGGCGCGCAACCGTGATCTGACCAAACCGGTTGTGACCCCTGAACGCGCGATGGAACAGGCCCGCGCCATGTTGGCGGCAGGCCAGAAAGTGGCGGTGATGTTCGGGCCGGAACGCGCAGGGCTTGAAAACAGCGATATCGTGCGTGCCAATGCGCTGATTTCGG